>NZ_JBQKJP010000002.1:0-176324 GCF_052117205.1 Candidatus Agathobaculum pullicola
TTAAATATGCGGATGTGGCGGAATGGCAGACGCGCTAGCTTCAGGTGCTAGTGTTCGCAAGGACGTGGGGGTTCAAGTCCCCCCATCCGCACCAAGAAAAGTACTGATTTCGAATGAAATTCAGTGCTTTTTCTTTTTGTAAAACCGACAGGTTTAACTTTGGTATCAAAAGCACCTCCCTTTCATTTCTACTTATTCCATCCATAACATACTACGCAGATCATATTTGTCGTCCATCCACTACGACATCAACATATACCGCGTACCTTCGATACAAAATACAATCTTGCACCATTTGGCAAAAACAGCTTTTCGATACACACCTTTCGGCAACCTCTCACCATCATATGTTGGAACAGAAAGATGCTTGCTCTAATCGTCGTGTGCTATCTACAAACTCTTAACGAAAGCGTCGTGCGGTCGGCATGCCCACTTATGCAATCAATTTCGCATTTCAAACAAGCATTTCTGCAATCTGAAGGTAAATTTCGATATGATACTTAGCTACCGAATTCCATCCCATCAATCATTCGATCCATCTCAGGCAAAACTTCTGCGGCCGATGTTCCTTGCACGCCCTGTTCCCTACTAATCTTGGCGTTCAGCAGATCCGCATACAAAGATTGTTCTGAACTGAGGGCCAATGACAACGGAACCGCAAGCCATTTCTCATTGGGCCTGTCAGCGAAAAATTGGCGACCCAGCAGGTTTTCGGCAAGATGCTGAGGATTCTTGGCCTGTCTGGTACAACCGTGGTTATTGCATTTCACAGTAGACTGTATATCTCCAGCCAGACAGGTACGCAGAGTTCTCTTGTCATTGACGCCGATCCTCCAAGCCGGCTTCTCCCATCCGCTCAAAGCGAAGCCACCTATTAATAGCTTATTCGGTATTCCAACGCCATCTCGCCGTAGTTTTTCCCGCAGATCTGCATTCTCTAACAATCCGGATGCGTTCTTCTATCGCGGTTTCCCGCCCCTGCTTCATGCAGCTTCCGCCTCCTGACCGTGTTACAGAATGAGCATTTTACACCTAAATTCATCTTCAAAGCTAGTTTTGCTTTCTAACATGACATTTTACACATTTCGATTTGGCTTTCCCTCACAGGATAAGTAATCTTCCACGTCTTGCTGCTTGCGTTCCGGACTGCACACACGATTCTTTTGCGTCAAGAAAATTCTTCTGCTCCATGTGCTTCGTAATTGTACACCCATTGCCTTATTGTTTCTCTCAAGGAACTTCCTTGATGAGCCGCATCTCGATTGCAGAGTTCACACCCGATATCCCGTGCAATTCCCAATAAAATACTGCCGAGCAGATAGCAAAAACCCTATGTAGCACATCCTTATACCGACTTGATAGCATCCTTCATTGCTGAGAGAACCTCTTTAGAGGAATAGCGCCGTCCAGTAAGTAGCGCTTCTTGCTCTGCCTGTTGGAGCTTGCAATATACTTCGCTGTCAAAAAGTTTTTCGCCCATTGTGATATGTTTTTTCAAAGTTTCTTTGTTGATAAAGTCATCCATTTTTAATATCTCCCTTCTTTTTTATCACCAAAACAACCTATAGCCCCCATCCGCAAAGTTCGATGTCCGCTGCAGAGGCTGCATAATGGTTGGCTGGAATATGCTACTTTCCGGATCGTCACAGATCAGAGCATACAGGAAGTCCGTAGTAGTCGTATTGTTCCGAATACATGTTGCCCCCAATTTTGAACGACTGAATGTTTTGCTCTCCAATGTTTTCAGGACACGAGTCGCCAGCCATTCTTCCAGCTTCAGGCCAACATCGGCGCAGAGTGCGCTCTCAAGGTAGCCGCCAACTTCCTTTTCGAAGGCCCACTGATAAAACGGTATAGCAACATTCTTTGTAAAACCCAACTGAAGTGTTTGTTTTACGCTGCAATCGCCCAGCGACGAAGCGCATTCTCCTTTTTCGTTAGTCATAGCATTACTTTTTGTTAAGTGCCAGCTTACAATAGATAGCAAGGTATATGTGCTCAGTCAGCTTCATGCAATACAATTTGACAAAGCCTGGCGCACGGGTATTGTGGGGACGTTCACGAGATAGAAAAGCCCCCCTGCATCTACATCAGATGCAGAGCCTTCTTTCCCTATTATACTATACGCTTTTCGGCGAATGTGCTCTTGGATATCTGAAATTGTTTCAGCCTTGATAAGGCTTGGCGAGTTGAATGAAATGATTTGGAACATTTCGACAACAAGCTTCGCACGCAGAGCAGATACGAATTGAAACGTTACCGAGCCGAGTATTCAAAAAGTAAACGCTCTATGATAGGATAATTGTGCTATCAAGCGCTTTATTCTTACAATACGTTGAGCAATGGGCAAGTACTTGGTATTATACATACAAACAACCTCTCATCGGTATCAAACAGCAAAAAATATAGATGCTATTTTACGCTTACCCATTCTTCTCGCTATTGGTCATATGAAAATTGATAGCGTGAAAAGCTATCATCTCCAATATTTTCTTAATACACAAGCTGGCAAATCCAATTCTCAACTCCAAAAAATCAGAGGCGTTATAACCCAAATATTTGAACGCACTGAATTAGACCGCATCAATAACCACACACCGGCCAGAAAACTTTTTCTACCAAAAGGAACCGAAAAAACCGCGCGATCAATCAAAGAGGTAGAGCGTTTGGCTTTATACAAAGCGATTGAAACCCATAGAGGAAAAATATAGGTTCTTTTCATGCTGCGATGTAGGCTAAGACGAGGAGAAACCATTCCCCTTAGATGGAAGGACATGGACTTTGAGAATAAAATTTTATCTGTCAACAAAGTCATTGCGTATGATGAGGACATTCCTAAGGCTAAATCAACAAGAACCGAGAGCAGTATTAGGCATGTACCCCTCCCGCCAGATTTTTTGCAGCTATTGAAAGAGCGTAAGCAGCTTCGTCATGAGGATGCTAACAACCAGAACGGAAGAATGTTGGATCAAACACAGGTTCGTAGGTTGCAGACGAGCATTCAACGCCAATGCGACATTGCTCTGAGAGCCGAAACCTCCAACCATGGCAAGGTAACTTCGTATGTTCTTGATCAGGACATTACTCCGCATTATCTCCGACACACTTACTGTACGGATTTGCGACGGCAAGGGGCTGCGTTAAGAGAGGCTCAGGCTTTAATGGGCATGGGGACATCAGAACGACAGCCAACATCTACGACCGCTTCGATCTTAATGGTGCCATTGCTACCGAAAAGCGAATCTATGCTCTTTGCGATAAAGAGGTTTCATGATTTTTGTAGATTCGGGCCTCAAAACCAGCAGCGCATAATTCATAAATTTATATATGAAAGTTCATGTATTGTTCCACCCATTTTCGATCCATTTCTGAAGCATCTTCGTCAATCGTTTCCACATCTATTGCACACAATCCGATAAAATACAGCAATATTTCCTGTTATTTACAGCTTAAGACCTGAAACATTATTACCGACAATGTTAGCAAAATCAATCAAAAAAAAGCAAAAACCATCCCTTTTGGGATGGTTTTTAATGGTGGACATTGACGGGTTCGAACCGCCGACCTTCCGCACGTCAAGCGGATGCTCTTCCAGCTGAGCTAAATGTCCATAGTTCGGACGATGTCTGCCATCGTCCGGATAAATCGTCTTACTTCTTGCAACGCTCCAGATACTCACCAGTGCGGGTATCAATCTTAATACGCTCACCCTGCTCGATGAACAGCGGAACCTGAACGGTCGCGCCCGTCTCAACAGTTGCAGGCTTGAGGGTATTGGTTGCCGTGTTACCCTTGAAACCGGGATCAGTCTCGGTAATCTCGAGTTCTACAAAGAGCGGTGCCTCAACCGCATAGACATTGCCCTTGTAAGAGCAAACCTTGCAGTTCTCATTTTCCTTCACAAAACGGAAATCGTCACCGAGCGTATCCTTGCTAATCGGAATCTGCTCATAAGTCTCGTTATCCATGAAGTAGTACAGATCGCCTTCATTATAAAGGTACTGCATGTCACGGCGTTCTACAAAGGCCGCCTCGTATTTATCCGTTGGATTGAAGGAACGCTCCGTTACAGCGCCAGTGATGACATTCTTCATCTTTACGCGAACGAACGCAGCACCCTTGCCCGGTTTTACGTGCTGAAACTCAATGACCTGCAGCACCTGACCGTCCATTTCAAAAGTTGTGCCGTTACGAAATTCGCCTGCCAGCATATCGGTATTCCTCCATAGTGATTTATCCTCAATTTGACTGTCTCTCAAACAGTGCTTGTTTATTCTACCGCAAATTTCTTCTTTTTGCAAGAGGTAATTATAATTTTCTTGAAATTTTTTTGCGAGCACGGAAAAAGGCGGCGCAGACATGGCCGCGCCGCCTTTACATCCACTTCGGAAATATGTGGCTCAATCAGCAGCAGCAATTATTGCCGCACGTGCAGCAGCCGTTATCCGAACCGCAACCGCAGCCACAGCCGTTGCCATTGCCCTGCTCACAGCAGATCCAGATCAGAATGATGACAACGATGATCCACCACCAGTTATTCTCGCCGAAAATAGAGTTAGAAGAGCACATAAGGAATTTCCTCCTATCAAAGATTTCACTTCATACTATGGAGCAACTCCTTATGTGGTGACAGATTCGCTAAAGGATTTTTCCACGCAGTCCGTCGCGATGCAAATGCTCCAGCTGCACAGAGACCGGCCCGTTTTTTTCAATCCGTTCCTCTTCTTCTATATATACCGGAAACCCATATGTGCCATGCGCCGCCCAAAATTTTCCCGTGTGATGCTCGGGCAGCACAGTCAGTTCTTTTCCAACAAAACTGCGGCGATATGCTTCGCTCAACCGCAGCGCCACTGCCTTGGCCCGCTCCGCGCGCACCGCCTTCTCCTGCGAAGAAAGCTGCCCCGGCAAAGACGCAGCGCGTGTGCCCTCTCGCACGGAAAACGGGAACACATGCACCGCCGCAAACGCACAGTGCTCAAGAAACGCCAATGTTGTCTCGAACTCTTCCTCGGTTTCCCCCGGAAATCCTACAATCAAATCGGTTGCGATGGAAGCATCGGGCACTGCCGCGCGAATTTTCTCCACCGCCTGATAATATTCCTCTGCCGTGTATTTCCTGCCCATCCGCTGCAGCACGCTATCGCAGCCACTTTGCAAAGACAGATGAAAGTGCCGCGCGAGATTCGGTAAACCCATCAGGCGGCTGCAAAAATCCGCATCAACTACGCGCGGGTCGAGCGAACCGAGCCGAAACCGTATCCCCGGATGCGCCGGCAGCAAATCGCAAAGCAAGTCCGTCAACGAAACAGCAGGCTGCAAATCCCGTCCATACGACGCAATCTCGATACCCGTCAGCACAATTTCGTGCACACCCTGCTGTTCCAGCCGCGCCGCCTCCTGCGCCGCCTGCGCGGGCGGTAGAGAACGCACTCGCCCACGCGCATATGGAATAATACAATAGGTGCAGAAATTATTGCATCCATCCTCAATCTTGAGCAGTGCCCGCGTCCGGCCCCGCGGAACACCGGCCGGCAGCACTTCATAGCTTCCTCGCTCCGGCGCACGGCAGGATACCGCTCGACCCTCCACAACCGCTTCGCACAGCGCAAGCGCCTCCGCGCGGTTTCCCGTTCCGCAGACGAGATCAATCTCCCCTGTTGCGCGCACGCGCTCCGGGTCGGTCTGCGCAAAGCAGCCGCAGGCCGCAATCACTGCCCGCGGATTATCCTTACGCAGCCGATGAAAAGCACGAATATTTTTATGATCGGACACCGATGTGACCGTACAGGTGTTGATGATGACCGCATCCGCATCCCTGTCCACAATCTCGTGTCCACGCGCCTGCGCCAGCTGCTCAAGCGCCTGTGTTTCAAACAGATTAACCTTGCACCCCAAGGTGAAAAAAGCAAACTTCATGAAAGACCCTACCAAATTGTTGTATTTGCCGCCCTATTGTATCACAAAATAGCAGCTTTTCCAACCAAATTTTAATTCCTATTTGACAAACGACGGCAGCCATGCTATACTGTTTCCATAATGTAACTTTGAGATGTAACCGTTTTGTAACTATAAGGAGTGCACAAAATGTCTACCACCGCCAAGAAGAAAGAGCTTCTGGAATATAAAGGCCATCCGCTGATGCGTAAAGAAAACATCATTTATTACGGCTCGATGCGTGATTCCCACATCATTATGATGCAGATTTTGGACGCCGGCGAGGTCAAGGGACTATCGGTCGCCAAGCGCGTTTCCGTTCAGTTGCAGCAGACCAATCCCAATGTGCGAATCAAGGATCGTATTGTGAAAAAGACGGAGAAAAGCAGCCTGTGGGCCGCCATGGACATCGCCTCCATCTGGCTCGGCCGCGCACTGAACAACAAGTAAACCACAGTTCGCTTAAAAAAACGGAGGCTTATCCATGAAATTAACAAAGAAATTCTTCCGCATCGCTGTCACCGGCATGCTTGCCGTATCCATGCTTCTTCCCAACTCGCTTGCAATGTATCAGGCGAAGGTGAAAGCGGATGCGTTGTATCTGCGTGAATCCCCCGGCGGTGAGGTTATCACCACCCTGTCGCAGGACACCGTTGTGGCCGTCCTGAACAACAGCAACAGCTGGTATAAGGTCGTTGCCAACGGCAAGGAAGGCTACGTCAGCGGCGAATATCTGACCGGCACAACCGCCACCGATTTTTCGCTTGGCAAGGCAAAAGTCGTCTGCGACACCACCGTAAACTTCCGTTCCCAGCCGAGCACCTCTTCCAGCGTGCTCGCTTCTTTCAGAAATGGCACGATTGTCGATGTGACCGGCGTGCAAAGCAACTGGTTTAAGGTTACATACAGCGGCAAAACCGGTTATGTACACCCGGATTATATCAGCTTCTCCGGCGTACAGAGCACAAATACCAATGCTGACAGTTCAGCTTCCAATACGGCCAACACTTCTGAAACCATCGCACCTTCTACCACCGTGGTGTCCTATACCGGCACCAGCGAGAAACGCGCAGAGGTTTTGGATTATGCCGCTCAGTTCCTCGGCATCCCCTATGTATATGGCGGCAGCACGCCGAGCGGCTTTGATTGCTCCGGCTTCACCTCTTACGTTTTTGCCAACACAGTTGGCTCTATTCCGCGTGTTGCGCAGTCCCAGTTTGACGCCACCACACGCGTAGCGCTGGAGGAACTTGAACCGGGCGACTTGGTATTCTTTGGCAGCAGCGCCTCTTCCATCAGCCACGTGGGTATCTATGTCGGCGACGATACGTTTATCCACTCCCCGCATACCGGTGAGGTTGTCAAGTATGAACCGCTTTCCGGCAACTATCTGACCCGTTTCCAGGGCGGCGGCCGCGTTATCATTGATTAAAAAGGGACAACCCTATGTTTTTAAACGGCATGGCTCAATCGGCCATGCCGTTTTTCGATTTGTATGCAGGCGTAAATGTATCTACTCCTCCGTTTTTCTCCTTTGTTACGCCGTTAACCGCAATGCACCATCCGTCCACTCTAACTTTTCCGGTACCAAATCAGCTTTTCCCAAGTACGCATTGATGGAAGCCGCCACCTGATCGGTCAACGCTGTGACCAGTTCCGCCGGTACAGAAATCCCGCCGATTTCCGCATTTTGACATTGCAGAGTTATCTTCCCCTCTGCCACCGCAGCCGTCCATGACCCATACATGCGACATTCCTCCGGCAGAAACAGCAGCGCGGTGCGAAGCCCCCCCGGTACCAGCCCGCTATCCTGCAAATCCTGCTTGCTCACCAATATCACTACGGAAATCGTTTCATCCGCTCCAATCTGCGCTGTGATTTCCCGCACCGGTATTGGCAGAGCCTGTTTCATCAGCTCGCATAAATCCGTTTCCCGCAATTCCATTCCCGTCTCCTCCTGCTCCGGTAAAGTCAGACCGTCCGCTTCCGGCGAAGCATCCTGCTCCGGATGACCCAGCAGCATTCTGCCAATCATCAGCAGGCACAGCAGCATGCACACACCCAAAATAATTGTATAGACATGGCTTTTTTCTTCCTGCATCCCAGTCCGCCCCCTTCCTACACGCTCATTCTATGCGCTGAGCGTCGTGCTTATGTATCTGCATACCTTTATACCCTTTGACATTGGGCCAGCACCGATAGACCTCTGATACCTGCAATACAAAAAGGGCGCTCCTTTCGGAGCGTCCCTTTTTCGTTTGGTGAGATCGCCGCTTGCATCAGCCGCCGCACTTGCTGCCGCAGCCGCAGCCGCCCGCATTGCTATTGCCGCTGCCGCAGCCACAGCCGTTCGAGCCACCGCTCAGCGTACCGCACAGATTATCGCCACATTCCTGCTTGGGCGGGAAGAATTCGTCAATCGGGAATTCAAAGTTTGCGAAAATCTCGCAGGGATCCTGCTCACCGCCTACGCCGCTGTTCGAGCAGTCACGGCGCGGCAGGCAGATGTCATACGCCGGCATAAGCAGCTGGATATCGCGCTCCAGACGGATGATGGAAAACTGGCCGAGCGTAACGAACAGCTGATATCCGTCGTTATCCAATACCAGATTGTCTCCGCCGAAGCAGGCGCAAATCGGGCGCGGTACCTCATGCAGTGCGCAGCAGCAGCAGTTGCACGAAGTCTCGGGCGCAACCACGCGCGCGTCCAGCACGATGGGGTCAACCACCTCGACTACAGCAGTCGGCTTATTGCTGTCGGGCGCCAGCTGAACATCCATACCGTCTTCCACATAGCGAGAGGAGAAGATACGGGCGCCGCCTTCGCCGCCGAAGAGTACCACGCGCTTGTCAAATACGGCCAAGCCGTCGATAATGCGCGGACGGCCAACCACGCAGCTGACCTCGCACTCGATGCGATAGAAGAAGCGAATGTCAACCGTATAGCAGCCACGGTTAAACGGCTGCAGAGGATACCACATCCGTTTTTCTTCTTATTTCAACCAAATGCCACCACATCTCACGCCATTATACGGCAAAAGCCGCCCGATTGGGCGGCTTTTCCACTGTGATTGTAGCTTTTCAGGCAGGATAAAGTTGCCCAAGCCGTTTATTCGTCATCCTGCAGCGCGTCAAAGCCCTCCACACCAGTGCGCACCTTGATGACGTTTTCCACATCATAAACAAAGATTTTACCGTCGCCGATGTGACCGGTGTACAGCACCTTCTTGACCGTCTCCACTACGGTTTCCACCGGTATCTTAGACACAACGACTTCCATCTTGATTTTCGGCAGCAGCGTCATATCCACCTCTGCGCCGCGGTAATACTCCGCTGCACCTTTCTGCACGCCGCAGCCGATAACATTGGTTACCGTCATGCCGGAAACACCGATTGCGCCCAGTGCTTCCTTGAGCACCTCAAACTTGGACTGCTTGGTAACAATAACAATTTTGGTCAACTTGTGATCGCTGCCCTCGGTAGTCACCTTGGTGACGGGAACTGCCTTCTCCACGGCAACCGGAATGGTATCCAACATAGATGCTGCCTTCTCTGCTGCCTTGGTGCCCAGCACATTCGGCACCACCGGCATAAAGTCCGCATACGCCGAGGACAGGCCATGCTCAGGCTTATCTAGGCCCATGATTTCTTCTGCCTCAGAAACACGCAGACCGATGGTGTGCTTGATAACCTGGAATACAATCGTCATCGTGATGACAACCCACGCAATGACCGCTACCATACCGAGTGCCTGAATAGCAAGCGCATGCACACCGCCGCCGTAGAACAGACCGACCGGCGCAATTTGCGTGCTGCCGTAAGCATAGTAACCAAAGAGGCCAACCATTAACGTACCGGTCGCGCCGCACAAGCCATGTACGCCAACCGCACCAACCGGATCATCCACCTTGAGCTTCTGGTCGACAAATTCGATACCAAATACTACAACAAAGCCTGCGATAATACCGATAACCGCTGCGCCAAAGGGTGTAACTGTGTCACAGCCCGCCGTAATGGCAACCAGACCGGCCAGAGAACCGTTCAGTGTCATGGAAACATCCGGCTTCTTGTAGCGAATCCATGTAATGCACATCACCGTCACGGTCGCAACCGCAGCCGCCATGTTGGTAGTCACAAAGACACGGGCTGCAACCTCTGCGCCCTCACCGGACAGAGCAACCGTCGAGCCGCCGTTAAAGCCGAACCAGCAGAACCACAGGATGAATACGCCCAGTGCGCCCAGCGTCAGCGAATGACCGGGAATCGCACGCGCCTTTCCGTCCTTGGTGTACTTACCGATGCGTGGCCCGAGGATGGACGCGCCAATGAGCGCCGCGACGCCGCCGACCATGTGCACCGCCGTGGAACCGGCGAAGTCATGAAAGCCCAGCTCAGCCAGCCAGCCGCCGCCCCAGATCCAGTGACCGGAAATCGGATAAACGACAGCCGAAATGATCATAGAGTAAATGCAGTAAGCTGAAAACTTGGTACGCTCCGCCATCGAACCGGAGACAATCGTCGCAGCCGTCGCACAGAACACGGTCTGAAAAATGAGCGTGGTCCAGTTGTATCCTTCGCCTACAACGCCGTCGGCCAGAAAATCAAAGCCACCAAAAAAGCCGTTCATCGAACCGAACATGATGCCAAAGCCCACCAGCCAGAAAATCGGCGTTCCGAGACTGAAGTCCATCAGGTTTTTCATGATGATGTTGCCCGCATTTTTCGCGCGGGTAAAGCCGGTTTCCACCATTGCAAAGCCTGCCTGCATGAAAAATACGAGTGCTGCTGCTATCAGTGTCCAGCCGACGTCCATCGAGGTTGCAAGTGCCGTGAAATCCATTGATAAAACCCCCTAAAAATTAAAATGGCGTGCATCCCCTGCCGCCCTTTGGGGCAAACAGAAAACACACGCCATTGTGTACGAAGATAGATGTATACAAGTATGCAGAACTTATTTCCGCGCGCTGCGCAGATTTGACGGGAAAGAACGGGTTATCGTTCTTTCCATACAAAACCGCGACACGCGCGTGGTTTTGTATACTTCTGGCTGTGAAAAGTTTCGTTCATCGGAACTTTTCGCAGCCTTATGTCCTGTTCGAGCCGTTAGGCCCCGCAGAACATCCTCATTTGCAGCTGTTGCTCAAACGAAGTCTCAAACGTAAAACAGAATGTCCGAATAGGTCGGGAACGGCCAGTACTTCTTGCCCACCAGCATTTCCAGCTGATCAGCCGGTGCGCGAACCGCATCCATTGCGGGCAGAATGGTGTTATGATAGTAATTGGCCAACGTCTCTGCGTCCGCATCCGGCGCTTGCTCTACCGCCGCATCGAGTGCAAGGCCCTTGGTGTACAGTTCCTCGGTCAGAGCAGACACGCGGCCCAGCAGATCGGCTTCCATGCCGCCCGCAACACCGGCTTCTTTCTTGTTCTTGACCGTCTTGGCCAGATCGCTCTGGTATGCCACACAAGCCGGCAGAATCTCCTCGCGCACCATGTCGCTCATGGTCAGCGCCTCGATGTGCAGGGTCTTGTAGTATTCCTCGAGCAACGCTTCCTCACGGGATTCCATCTCCACGCGGCTGTACACACCGTGACGGATAAATAGATCAACATTAGCCTCATCCGTATAGTGCGGCAGCGCGTCCACTGTGGACTTGAGGTTGTGCAGGCCACGTGCCTCTGCCTCAGCTACCCAAGCGTCGTCATAACCGTTACCATTGAAGATGATGCGCTTATGCGCCTTGATTTCACGCTTGATGAGTGCAATCAGTGCAGTCTGGAAGTCATCCGCCTTCTCCAGTTCATCTGCGAACAGGCGGAGCTCCTCGGCTACCGCCGTGTTAATCATGATGTTCGGGCAAGCGATGTTAATCGCAGACCCCAGCATACGGAACTCAAACTTATTGCCGGTGAAGGCAAAGGGCGAGGTACGGTTGCGGTCGGTCGTGTCTTTGGGGATATCCGGCAGAACGGAAACACCCAGATCCATCTTGGTCTTTGCCATGTCGGTGTAGTCCTCACCGGACTCAATCGCATCGAGAATCGCCTGCAATTCGTCGCCAATGAACATGGAAACGATAGCCGGAGGCGCTTCATTCGCGCCCAGACGATGGTCGTTGCCCGCAGAGGCAACCGAAATACGAAGCAGATCCTGATATTCGTCCACTGCCTTGATAACCGCGGTCAGGAAAAGCAGGAACTGAGCATTCTCGCTCGGGGTCTTGCCCGGCTCGAGCAGATTTTCCCCGTCATCGGTGGAAATCGACCAGTTGTTGTGCTTACCCGAACCGTTGACGCCGTCAAACGGCTTTTCGTGCATCAAGCAGATGAAGCCGTGCTTCTGTGCCACACGCTTCATGACCTCCATGGTAAGCTGGTTGTGGTCGGTTGCGATATTCGTAGTGGTGAATACCGGTGCCATCTCGTGCTGAGCAGGCGCAACCTCGTTGTGCTTGGTCTTGGCAAAGATGCCGAGCTTCCACAGTTCCTCATCCAACTCCTGCATGAACGCGGCAACACGCGGGCGGATGGAGCCGAAGTAGTGGTCCTCCATCTCCTGACCCTTAGGCGGCTTTGCGCCGAACAGCGTGCGGCCGGTAAAAATCAGATCCTTACGCTGTGCATAGTCCTTTTTGTCAATGAGGAAATACTCTTGCTCCGGGCCGACTGTCGTGGCCACACGGCGAACATTCTTGCCAAACAGTTTGAGCACACGGCATGCCTGCGTGCTGATGGCTTCCATCGAGCGCAGCAGCGGCGTCTTTTTGTCGAGGATTTCGCCTGTGTAAGAGCAGAACGCAGTCGGAATGTAGAGCGAACCGTCCTTAACGAACGCATAGCTGGTCGGGTCCCACGCGGTGTAGCCGCGGGCCTCGAAGGTCGCGCGCAGGCCGCCGGACGGGAACGAAGAGGCATCCGGCTCACCCTTAATCAGCTCTTTGCCGGAAAACTCCATCATTACGCTGCCGTCATCCGTGGGGGAAATAAAGGAATCGTGCTTTTCCGCCGTCACGCCGGTCATGGGCTGGAACCAGTGGGTGTAGTGCGTTGCGCCCTTGGACACCGCCCAGTCCTTCATCGCCGTTGCCACTACCGCAGCAACGTCGGCATCAATAGCCGTACCTTCCCGCATGGTTTTCTTCAGCTTTCTGTAAACGTCCTTGGGCAGACGTTCCTTCATCACGGTCTCGTTAAAGACCATGCTGCCGAACAACTCCGGAACATTCTTTGATGTGTTCATGAATGGTTCGCTCCTTTGTATGTGAATTTGTTACCCAACGAATGGAATATAACAAAACAGGCGCTGCGGGTCGTGTTCCCACAGCGCCTTTGCTGTTTACACTTTGCATTATAGCGGGCAGTCCCTCCTTTGTCAAGGTCTCCGAACCTTCTTTTTCGCTGAAACAGACGATTTGATGCAACCTTCTGAAAAACTGTAGAAATCGCGGTGCTCATTCTATGCAAATTGCGAAAAAATCATGATTTCCACCGTTTTCCCGCTTGACGCTGTCCCCTGTTTTGCTATACAATAGGGGCGGACAAAGGCGTCCACGATAACCGGAGATCAAAAAGGCGGTCTCCGGTTATCGTGGACGCCTTTTTTATATCGTATCCTGACCCCCGCCCGGCAGCGGTTTCCTGAATGAAAGCGCGCCGGCAACCGGCCTCCCCGCAGCGGGACGCCCTGCAACGCGCATATATAAAGGAGGAAGCACCATGTTGCAAAAAGAAGGCAAAATCCGTATTCCCGCCGGCTGTGCGATCTCCGGCATCTTTCACAAAGACGGCACACGGGAGAACGGCACGCGCATCATCGACTCCATCCGCACCATGCACGACCGTTCCAATGGTCTGGGCGGCGGCTTCGCCGGCTACGGCATTTATCCCGAGTATGCAGACTTCTATGCGTTCCATGTATTCTATGATACACAGAATGCCAAGGAAGAATGTGAAAAAGAACTGGAGCGACACTTCGACATCGTCAATCTTTCCAAGATTCCGACGCGCCGGCACCCCCGCATCACCGATGAGCCGATGATCTGGCGCTACTTCGTCACCCCCCTGCACACCAAACTCACGTCCAGCCAACTTGACGAGCGCGAATTCGTCGCCCGCTTCGTCATCCGCATCAACCACACGCTGGACGGCGCTTACATCTTCTCTTCCGGCAAGAACATGGGTGTATTCAAGGCATCCGGCTTCCCGGAAGATGTTGGCGAATACTATCGTTTGGAGGAATACGAGGCCTACTCGTGGACCTGCCACGGCCGCTATCCGACCAACACCCCCGGCTGGTGGGGCGGCGCGCATCCGTTTGCGCTGCTGGACACCACGGTGGTACATAACGGAGAGATTTCCTCTTACGATGCAAACCGCCGCTTTATTGAAATGTTCGGCTACTCCTGCGACCTGCTGACCGACACCGAGGTTATCACCTACATCGTCGATTATCTCGGCCGCAAGCTCGGGCTGACGCTCGAAGAGATCAGCCGCGTCATCGCCGCACCGTTCTGGTCTACCATTGAAAAGCAGGAGCCGGCTGAACGCGAGCGACTGACCTATTTGCGCAACGCATTCGCCTCTCTGATGGTCACCGGCCCGTTCTCCATTCTGGTCGGCTACGAAGGCGGCCTGATGGCGCTCAACGACCGCCTCAAGCTGCGCAGCATGGTGGTCGGTGAAAAGGACGAAACCGTTTATATTGCCTCGGAAGAGTGTGCCATCCGCGTGATTGCGCCCGAGCTTGACCGGGTTTGGGCACCGCGCGGCGGCGAGGCTGTCATTGTGAGCTTAAACAACGGAGGGAAGCAGTAATGGCTATTGATTTTCTGTATCCGCAGTACGAGGTCGTGCGCAATTACGACCGCTGCATCGCCTGCCGTGCCTGCGAGCGGCAGTGTGCCAACGAAGTGCATTTTTACGATCCGGAATTTGAAAAAATGATGGTGGGTGAGAGCAAATGCGTCAACTGCCACCGGTGCGTCTCGCTCTGCCCGACGCGCGCATTAAAAATTGTCAAAACCGACCACACCTTCAAGGAAAATGCCAACTGGACGGGCAAGGCCATTTCCGAGGTTTACCGTCAGGCGGGTTCGGGCGGCGTGCTGCTGTCCTCCATGGGTAACCCGGAGCCGTACCCGATCTACTGGGATAAAATCCTTATCAACGCCTCACAGGTTACCAATCCCTCCATTGACCCGTTGCGCGAGCCAATGGAAACCAAAACCTTCCTCGGCAAAAAGCCGGGCAAGATTGCGCGCGACGAAAACGGCCGTCTGGTTCCTAATCTGTCCCCGCAGCTTGAGCTGAATGTGCCGATTATGTTCTCCGCGATGAGCTACGGCTCGATTTCCTACAATGCGCATGAGTCTCTCGCCCGCGCCGCCTGCGCGCTGGGTACCTACTACAACACCGGTGAGGGTGGCCTGCATCAGGATTTCTATCAGTACGGCCCGCACACCATCGTGCAGGTTGCATCCGGCCGCTTCGGCGTGCACAAGGACTATCTGGAAGCAGGCGCGGCCATCGAGATTAAGATGGGTCAGGGCGCAAAGCCCGGTATTGGCGGTCACCTGCCCGGCCACAAGGTTGGCCCGGACATCTCCAAGACTCGTATGATCCCGGAGGGCACGGACGCCATCTCCCCCGCCCCGCACCATGACATCTATTCCATTGAAGATCTGCGGCAGCTCGTATTCTCTCTTAAGGAAGCGACTGAATACAAAAAGCCAGTTATGGTCAAGATTGCGGCCGTACATAATGTAGCCGCCATCGCTTCGGGCGTTGCCCGCTCAGGCGCGGACGTTATCTGCATCGACGGCTACCGTGGCGGCACCGGCGCAGCACCGACCCGCATCCGTGACAACGTCGGCATCCCGATCGAGCTGGCACTTGCTGCGGTTGACCAGCGTCTGCGCGACGAGGGCATCCGTGATCAGGTTTCCGTGGTTGTAGGCGGCTCCATCCGCAACTCGGCCGACCTTTTGAAGGCCATCGCGCTCGGCGCAGACGCCTGCTACATCGCCACCTCCGCCCTGCTTGCGCTCGGCTGCCATTTGTGCCGCTCCTGTCAGGAAGGCAAGTGCAACTGGGGCATTGCGACTCAGCGCCCCGAGCTGGTCAAACGCCTCAATCCGGACATCGGCTCTCAGCGTCTCATCAATCTGGTCACCGCATGGGATCATGAACTCAAAGAAATGATGGGCGGCATGGGCATCAACTCGATTGAAGCGCTGCGCGGCAACCGACTGATGCTGCGCGGCCTGGGCCTGACCCAGAAGGAGCTTGACATCCTCGGTATCAAGCACGCAGGCGAATAAGGAGGAAAGACGATGAAACGGGTTTATGTTAACGAAAAATGGTGCCTCGGCTGCCATTTGTGTGAGTATTATTGCGCCTTTGCCAACTCCGGCAAGTCCTCGATGGTCAAGGCGCTCAAAGACCATAAAATTGCGCCGCGTATCCGCATTGAAGAACGCAATAACATTTCCTTTGCGGTCAACTGCCGCCACTGCACCGACCCGCTGTGTGTCAAGGGCTGCATTTCGGGCGCGTTGACCATCGTGGACGGCGCGGTGCATATCGACTCGGACAAGTGCGTCGGCTGCTACACCTGCATCCTGTCCTGTCCGTACGGCGCGCTGTCTACCTCCAACGAAGGCGCCATTCAGAAGTGCGAGCTATGCGCCAAGAACGAGTTTGGCCAGCCTCTATGCGTACAGGGCTGCCCGAACAAGGCTATTGTGTACGAGGAGAGGTGAAACGCATGAATTACGTGATTATTGGCAACGGCACCGCCGCAGTTGGCACGATTGAGGGTATCCGCGCCGTCGATCCCACCGGCCCCATCACGGTCATCTCGGATGAGATTTATCCGGTGTACGGCCGTCCGCTTATCTCCTATTTGCTGCTCGGCAAAACGACCGAGGACAAAATGCTGCACTACCGTCCGGCTGATTTTTACGAGAAAAACGGTGTTAAAACCATGCTCGGCTGCACCGTCACAAAAATCGACCCTGCGGCAAAGGCCGTTATGCTCGAGGGCGGAGAAACCGTGCCGTATGACAAGCTGTGCATCTGCACCGGCTCACGTCCGTTCGTCCCGCCCATGGAAGGCTTGGATACTGTGCAGAACAAAACCAGCTTTATGACGCTGGACGATGCCAAGCGGCTGGGTGCGATGCTGGGCGACGCAAACGACAAGCGCGTACTCATCATCGGTGCGGGCCTTATCGGCCTGAAATGTGCCGAAGGCATCTACCAGCGTGTCAAGGAATTGACCGTCATCGACCTTGCGCCCCGTATCCTCCCCAACGTGCTGACCGAGGTGCCCGCCTCTATCATCCAAAAGCACATCGAAACCAAGGGTGTGCACTTCATTCTTGGGAACAGCGTTGCCCGCTTTGACGGCGACACCGCCACCCTGCAAAGTGGCGGCACGATTAATTTTGATGTGCTGGTCATTGCGGTCGGCGTGCGGCCGAACACCGAACTGGCAGCGAACGCAGGCTGTGAAGTAAACCGTGGCATCCTGATCGACGACCGCTCCGCCACCACCGTGCCAGACATTTACGCGGCTGGCGACTGCACGGTATCGCATGACATCACCGCGGACACCGACCGTATTCTCGCTATCCTGCCCAATGCCTATATGCAGGGCGAAACCGCAGGCCGCAACATGGCGGGCGGCAAAACGTCCTTTGACAAGGCTGTCCCCATGAACGCATCCGGCTTTATGGGTCTGCATATGATTACTGCCGGCTCTTACGACGGCGAAACCTATCTCGAACAGGACGACGAACATTACAAGCTGCTGGTGACGCGGGACAATCATCTGGTCGGCTTCATTATGATTGGCGACGTGGACCGCGCGGGCATCTACACCTCTCTTATCCGCGAGCGCACCCCGCTGGACACCATCGACTTTGACCTCATCCGCGAAAAGCCGCAGCTGATGGCATTCTCCCGCGCCGAACGCGCGAAAAAGTTAGGAGGCGCACACTGATGACTACTGTACAGGCAAACCTTACCTATTATCAGCAGCTTAACGAGCAGATTCGTGCGATTGACGATACTGACATCACAGTGGAAAACGTGATCGGACAGCGATATATCGGCTGTGGCTCGGCAGACCGCACCATCACCATCCACGGCACGCCCGGCAACGGTCTGGGCCAGTACCTGAGCGGCTCAACCATTGAGGTGTTCGGCAACGCACAGGAAGCAGTCGGCGACACCATGAATCAGGGCGACATCATTATCCATGGCAACGTGGGCGACGCCTGCGGCTACGGCATGCGCGGCGGCCGCATCTTCATCCAAGGCGACTGCGGCTACCGCGGCGGTATCCATATGAAAGCCTATGAGCAGCATTTCCCCGTCATCGTCATCGGCGGCAAAGCCGGCTCGTTCCTCGGCGAATATCAAGCCGGCGGTCTGATTCTAGTGCTGGGCCTCGGGCAGGACGGCGCCTATCCCGCAGGAAATTTCTGTGGCACCGGTATGCACGGCGGCAAAATTGTGTTAAGATGTGATAAGGCCCCTGCCGGTCTGCCGCGTCAGGTGCTGGTCAGCCCGGCATCGCAGGAGGATCTCGACGGCATCGCGCCGTATATTGAGGACTATTGCCGCCATTTCGGCGGCGATGCCGCTGCCCTGCTCGGTCAGCAATATTATGTGCTGTCCCCCAATCCGGAGGCCGGTTACCACCAGCTTTATACCTATGAATCCTGATTTTGCGCCTCATTGGCATATCATACTTTTCAGAGAGGAGCGCGGCTCTTATGGATACCACCATGCACGAAGTCATACAATTTATAGAGGAGAATGACGTTAAATTCATCCGTCTGGCCTTTTGCGACATCTTCGGCAACCAGAAAAACATTGCCATCATGCCCACCGAGCTGACCCGTGCGTTTGAACACGGCATCCACTTCAATGCGTCCTCGCTGCGCGGCTTCCTCAACGTGGACGCCTCCGACCTGCTGCTGTTCCCCGACCCGGCAACGCTGTCCGTGCTGCCGTGGCGGCCCGCACAGGGACGCGTGGTGCGCTTCTACTGCGATATCCGGTATCCGGATGGTACTCCCTTCGAGGGAGACGGCCGCCGCCTGCTTCGTGAGGCGAGCCGCCGCGCCCGTCAGTCGGGTTTTTCCATCACGATGGGTACGGCAAGCGAATTTTACCTGTTTGAACTGGATGAAAACGGGCATCCCACCATCATACCGCACGACCACGGCGAATATTTCGACGTGGCCCCGCTGGATAAAGCGGAAAATGTGCGCCGCCAAATCTGCCTGACGCTCGAGGAAATGAATATCCAGCCGGAATCTTCGCATCATGAGCAGGGCCCCGGACAGCACGAAATCGACTTCCGCTATGCGGAAGCGCTTGAGGCAGCGGACAATTTTGTCACCTTCAAATGGGTGGTCAAATCCATGGCGGCGTCGAGCGGCCTGTACGCCTCGTTTCTGCCAAAGCCACTGCCCAGCATCCCCGGCAGTGGCCTGCACCTGTCCATTTCCATCATGCGGAACGGAGAAAACCTGTTCCATCCGGACTTTGACCAAAACCAAGCCGGCCGCAGCTTTGTCGCAGGCATTTTGCAGCACGCGGCGGAAATGACCATATTCGGCAACCCGCTGACCAACTCATTCCAGCGACTGGGCGAGTTTGAAGCGCCCAAGTATATCACATGGTCACATCAGAACCGCTCGCCGCTGATTGCCATTCCGCTGGCAAACGGCAAACTGGCCAATCGCATGAAGGTGCGCTCGTTCGACGGCTGCATCAATCCCTATATCGTTTTTGCCCTGCTTATCCATGCGGGGCTGGACGGCATCGAACAGCAACTCCCCCTTGCTCCCGCGTGCAACGAAAACCTGTTCACCGCCTCGGACGCAGTGCGCGCCCAGTATCAGGCGCTGCCCGGTTCGCTGTGTGAAGCCATCCGCTGCGCACAGGACAGCCCCTTTATCGCCCGTCACCTGCCGACAAAGACACGCGAAGCGTTTTTCGCCGCCAAGCAGGTTGAGCATGACCGCATCGCGCTGGCGGACGACCGCTTTTCCGCTGAACGCGCGCTGTATTTCGAGCGCTACTGATTCCACTCCCATCCTTACCCGAAAGGAGGGAAACGCTGCTTGGAACGCATCATGATCGTTTCCGCCACGCAAAAATCCCATGCCATGCTGACACAATTTCTCACTTCCTGCGGTGTGCAGGCAAAAACCGTTGCGGTTTCTTCCGGTTCGGAGGCCCGTCGCGCACTGGTGGACGGCGACTTTGACCTGATTCTGGTCAATACGCCGCTGCCGGATGAATTCGGCCACGAGCTGGCGCAAACCGCTGCGTGCGACACGCTTGCAGGCGTTATCCTGCTCGCGAAAGCAGAGGTGGCCGACAGCGTTGCCGAAAAAGTAGAGGACGACGGCGTGTTTGTCGTGCCCAAACCGCTCTCGCGCACGCTGTTTTTGCAGGCGCTGCGCATGACGCGCGCTGCACGTTCCCGCCTGACCGGTCTGCGCAGGGAAAACCGCCGTTTGCAGCAGCACATCGAGGATATCCGTCTGGTTGACCGCGCGAAATGTCTGCTGATTGAATGTTGCTCGATGAGTGAGCCTGAGGCGCATGCCTATATCGAACAGCAGGCCATGAATCAGCGGTGTACCAAACGGCAAATTGCGGAGCATATTATTTCCGGCGGCATGCCGGAATGAGCCGCTTTTGTGCGATACCGCCCAAACTATCCGTCCCGCTGCGACAAATTTTTTCCCCTTTTTTTGAAATGGATAGAGAAATTCCCGACGGATTATGATATACTAAATGGTGTATGAGCTATGGCTTGCTGATTGGCCTGCTTATATACCATTTTTTGTTTTATCAAGGAGGGAGCCCGCTTGAAGCTGTCCTTCACCAAGATGCACGGCTGCGGCAACAACTACATTTATTTCAACTGTTTTGACCAGACGGTATCCGATCCTGCGTCGCTCTCCGTCCGGCTGAGTGAGCCGCACTTCGGCATCGGCGGCGACGGCATCATCCTGATTTCCCCTTCGGACAAGGCGGACGCGCAGATGCGCATTTTCAACGCTGACGGGTCGGAGGGCAAAATGTGCGGCAACGGTATTCGCTGCGTCGGCAAATATCTGTACGACAACGGCATGACTGACGGACGCACCACCATTACGGTCGACACGCTTTCGGGCGTAAAAACACTTGAGCTGACCGTCAAAGACGGCAAAATGGTTTCCGCCCGCGTGGATATGGGCGCGGCCATCTTGAAGCCTGCCGACATTCCGGTTGACCTGGAGGGCGACACGGTCATCGGCGCGCCGCTGGTCGTCGATGAAAAAGTGTATCATGTCACCTGCGTCTCCATGGGCAACCCACACTGTGTGATTTTCCTCGATGAGGATATCGACGGGCTGGATCTTGAGCGGATCGGCCCCAAATTTGAACACCACACGCTGTTCCCGGAGCGCGTCAACACGGAGTTTGTCAATGTCCTGCCGGACGGCACGCTCAAAATGCGCGTGTGGGAGCGCGGCTCGGGAGAGACCTGGGCCTGCGGCACGGGTGCCTGCGCAGTGGGTGTGGCCGCAGTGCTGACCGGACGCGCACAGAAAGGCGAGGATATCACCGTACATTTGCGCGGCGGTGACCTGACCGTGCGCTACACCGACCAGACCGTGTTCATGACGGGCGCGGCAACGACCGTATTTAAGGGGGAAATCGAGTTATGACAAAATATATCTTTGTGACCGGCGGCGTTGTCTCCGGTCTGGGCAAGGGCATCACGGCCGCGTCGCTCGGCCGTCTGCTTAAAAGCCGTGGCCTGAAGATTGCCGCGCAAAAGCTGGATCCGTATATCAACGTTGATCCCGGCACCATGAGTCCGTTCCAGCACGGCGAAGTATATGTTACGGATGACGGCGCGGAAACCGACCTCGACCTTGGCCACTATGAGCGCTTCATCGACGAGGACCTTAATAAGTTCTCCAACCTGACCACCGGCAAGGTATACTGGAACGTTCTGAACAAAGAGCGCGCGGGCGAGTATCTGGGCGAAACCGTGCAGGTAATCCCGCATATCACCAACGAAATTAAATCGTTTATTTACTCGGTTGGTAAAAAGACCTCGGCGGACGTGGTCATCACTGAGATCGGCGGCACGACCGGCGATATCGAGTCCCAGCCGTTCCTTGAAGCCATCCGTCAGGTGGCGACCGAGGTTGGCCGCCGCAATTGCCTGTTCATTCATGTCACGCTTGTGCCGTTTATCTCCGGCTCGAACGAACCGAAAAGCAAGCCCACCCAGCACTCGGTCAAGGAACTGCGTGGCCTGGGTATTTCCCCGGACATCATCGTCGCGCGCGTCGATCAGCCGCTGGACGACGACATCAAACGCAAAATTTCTCTGTTCTGCACCGTGCAGGAGGACTGTGTCATCGAAAACCGCACGTTGCCCGTGCTATATCAGGCACCCATGATGCTTGAGGAGAGCCACCTGTCCGATATCGTCTGCCGTGAACTTGCCATCGGCGCGCCCAAGGGCGACATGAGCGAATGGGTTGAAATGCTCGAGCGCATCGCCTCCCGTAAGGATCATGTGAAGATTGCGTTAGTCGGCAAATATGTCAAGCTGCATGACGCATACCTCTCGGTTGCGGAGGCGCTGCAGCACGGCGGCTATGAGACCGGTTGCTTTGTTGACATCGACTGGGTCGATTCCGAAGAGATCAACGATTCGACCGCGGACAAGCTGCTCGGCGAGGTCGACGGCATCATCCTGCCCGGCGGCTTCGGTCCGCGCGGCATTGAGGGCATGATCTGCGCGGCGAACTATGCACGCACGCAGGGTATCCCCTACTTCGGCATCTGCCTCGGCATGCAGATTGCGGTCATGAGCTATGCGCGCAATGTGCTTGGCTTTGAGGACGCAAACTCGTCCGAGTTCGATCAGGATTCCACCCATCCGGTCATCGACCTGATGGAAAGCCAGCAGGGCGTTTCCAAAAAGGGTGGCACGATGCGTCTGGGCGCATATCCGTGCAAAATCCGTCCGGATACCATCATGGCTTCGGCCTACGGCGCGGAGATGATCTCCGAGCGTCACCGTCATCGCTATGAATTCAACAACAGCTTCCGTGAGCAGATCGAAAGCCACGGCATGCAAATCACCGGCACCTCCCCCACGGGCGAGCTGGTGGAAACCGTCGAAATTCCGAACCATCCGTTCTACATCGGCGTGCAGTTCCACCCTGAGTTTAAATCCCGTCCCAATCGCGCGCATCCGCTGTTTAAGGCGTTTGTCGCAGCATCGCTGAAAAGGAGCAAAGAA
Source organism: Candidatus Agathobaculum pullicola (assembly GCF_052117205.1). Lineage (NCBI taxonomy): Bacteria > Bacillati > Bacillota > Clostridia > Eubacteriales > Butyricicoccaceae > Agathobaculum > Candidatus Agathobaculum pullicola. The sequence goes on from NZ_JBQKJP010000002.1 coordinate 23,279, forward strand.
CATGCAGATCAATAAGCACTATGACGATCTGGAGCAGAGCTATCTGTTCTCCACGATTGCACGTAAGGTAAACGAATATTCCGCCGCGCACCCGGAAGCGGATATCATCCGTCTGGGCATTGGCGACGTCACCCGTCCGCTCGTGCCTGCTGTTATCGACGCACTGCACGCGGCGGTCGAGGATCAGGCCAAGCAGGAAACCTTCCACGGCTATGGCGATGAACAGGGCTACGGCTTCCTGCACGAAGCTCTTGTAGGCTACTACAAGACCCACTGTGTTGCGCTCGACACCAGCGAAATTTTCATTTCGGACGGCGCTAAGAGCGACCTTGGCAACATCCTTGACATCTTCGGCGCGGACAATACCGTCCTGATTCCTGATCCGGTTTATCCGGTATACGTGGACACCAACGTTATGGCGGGCCGTAAGGTTGTATTCATGAATGCAACTGAGGAAAACGGCTTCCTGCCGCTGCCGGACGCTTCTGTTCAGGCGGATATTATCTATCTCTGCTCTCCCAATAACCCGACCGGCGCAGCATACGACCGCGCGGGCCTCAAGGCTTGGGTGGATTACGCCAACGCACAGAAAGCGGTCATCCTGTATGACGCGGCGTATGAGTGTTTCATTGAGGACGAGAATCTGCCCCGCTCCATTTATGAAATCGAGGGTGCAAAGACCTGCGCCATCGAGTTCTGCTCGTTCTCCAAGATGGCCGGTTTCACCGGCACACGCTGCGGCTGGACGGTTGTCCCGCAGGCACTGATGGACGGCAAGCTGAATAAGATGTGGCTGCGCCGCCAGACCACCAAGTTTAACGGCGTTCCCTACATCGTGCAGAAGGGCGCAGCAGCCTGCTTCACCGAAGAAGGTATGAAGCAGATCAAGGAAACCCTCGGCTACTACAAGCAGAATGCCAAGGTGCTCTCCGAGACGCTCGATTCGCTCGGTATCTGGTACACCGGCGGCAAGTCCAGCCCGTATCTGTGGCTCAAGTGTCCGAACGGTATGGGTTCGTGGGAGTTCTTCGACTATCTGCTCGAAAACGCCAACGTGGTTGGTACACCGGGCGCCGGCTTCGGTAAAAACGGTGACGGCTTCTTCCGCCTGACTGCCTTCGGCGACCAGAAGCGCACGCTCGAAGCGGCGGAACGCCTGAAAAAGCTGCTTTCCAAGTAAAATCAAAGGGCTGTCCGTCGGACAGCCCTTTGGTCATGCAGGAGGAATCCACATGGGAGTTCTATTTACCAAACATTGCGTACTGTGCGGTGAAATGCTGCCCGCCGCCGGGACAGGCAAAGCCATGCTGTGTCCTCCCTGCGCGGCTGAGGTGCGGCAGCGCTACCGCTGCACGGAAGCAATCCATATTACGGGCGCAACGGACACTGTGGCCGCGCTGTACTACACCGGCAAAGTCAAGCAGGCAATGCAGCGGTTCAAATTCCAGCACAAGCAGCACTATGCGGACTGGTTTGCTGCGCAGATGCTGCCTCTGTTGACCGAGCGGCTGGACACATGGAAGCCCGACCTTGTCACCTTCATGCCGATTGGCTGGCTGCGGAGACGAGAGCGCGGCTACAATCAGGCGGAACTGTTGGCAAAAGCTGTAGCGGAACCGCTTGGCCTCCCCTGTCGAGCGACGCTGCGCAAGCGTGCGTTCACACCTAAGCAATCCGCGCAAAAGGATGCGGCTGCACGACAGCAAAATGCCGAACGGGCACTGCTGCCGCGGGAAAGCGCCGAGACGCGCGGCAAATCCGTTGTGCTGATAGACGACATTGTCACCACAGGCGCAACGGCGGCGGCTGCGGTCAAGCTGCTGCGCGAAATGGGAGCCGCAAAGATTTTTGTGCTGGCTGCGGCGTATACACCCGGAAAATAGAAAACCCTGCTAAAAATTAAAGGTTATTTCTGTTTCTCCACCATCTTTTGCATCCTGTACGAGCTGATGCACGCGGCCATAATTATCGGTATATTCCATCATCAGCTGCAATTGCTCCGGGGGGATGTCCACCGTCCAGTCGACCGCACATTCCGCATGGTAACGCTCCAAATCCGCATCCCACTCAGGTGCCGAAAACGCCGCGCTTTGCAGCTCGGTATCCCCTTGCAGCAATACCATTCGCGCACTGACGGGATGACACCGCATTGGCATGCCATCCAGCCTATACCAAATCTGATAGAAAAACGCCGAAACTGTGCCGGACACAGTGGTGACACCGTTTTGCACCTGCACTACATTATCATCCGGGTTGCTTCCATTATCTCCGGCATGCCATGTGTATCCGCAAGAGATGTCAAACTCTTTTTCCAGCCCGCTGACGGTCTCCAGCAACAGATTACGCACCGTACCGCTCTCCCGGTCGGTTAGCGTCAGATAAACCGTAAAGGCATCCCGCAGCGGAATCTCCGTACTGCCCACATAGGAATTGTCCTGTTCCAGAATCGCAGCGCACGTCCAGCTTTCGCCCGCGCTCTGGATAGTGAATTTGGGTGTTTCGGTATTTTGGTTCAGTTCCTTAGGCCGTGCAGACAAGGACAGCTTGAGCGTGGTCGTCACCGTCTTGTTCGGGTTATACTGCAAGTCATAAGCGATGTCATAATCCGACAAGGCATCTTGTTCGGTTTTCCCCTCTGCCGGAGCATATTCCGTATCCGCCTGCTGCATCTGTGCAGCCACGGATTCTACGCGCAGCCGCAGATTTTCTACCTGTGTTTGCAACATTTGCACATACCCAATCGAAAGCAAGTTACCGATGACGCTGACAAACAACAATAGCGCCACTATAATGATAAACCACTTCGTCTTTTGTGTTAATACCGGTGAGTATGTGACCCTAAATCCGTCCGGTGCAATTGTTATTCCTTCCGACGGCTTCTTCTCTTTATCCGGCAACGGCTCGTCCGGTCGCAACAGTGTATCCACCGGCACACCGAACAAACGGCTCAGTTCCACCAGATTATCCATGGTTGGCACGGCCTGATCGGCCTCCCACTTGCTTACCGCCTGCCGGGACAGACCGAGTTTTTCGCCCAGCGCTTCCTGACTCAAGCCCTTCTCATGCCGGAGCGCTTCAATCTTCTCTCCTGTTGTCATATTTAGGCACCTCCTTACTGTGCTTCCAGTGTGCCTGAAATATCGAAAAAGCACCACCAACCCGGCGTTTCTTTTTGTCAACCAGCAGTTGCCTCTGCTTTTTGGCGGGAAAAAGCCCCGAAAGACGTCTCCTTCGGGGCTTTGCTGGCAGTAAGTAACGCGGGTTTATTCGACTCCCTCGCCCTCACCATCATGACGATTGTTAAATGCGTATTCCGGGCACTTGGCCTTTGCCTCTTCCTCGGTCTCATACGGACAAGTACGAACACGACCCTCTGTCTCGGAAAATGCAACACACATTTTATCATTTCCGGTGGCAAATCGGCGCCGGAACAAGCACCAGAGTTTCTTCATGACATAACATCCTTTCCCGCCAATTGACAATAATATCACAATAATATTATAACGAACCCGACTTCGCTTGTCAATCAGGTTCGTTATTTTTTTATCAAATTCTCAGTACCGCCTTACTCGCCGAAGAATTCCTCGTGGATGGCCTTGACTGCCTTTTCGCTGTCCGCCTCGTTAATCAAAACAGAAATCTTAATTTCCGAGGTGGAGATCATGCGAATATTAATGCCGGCCATAGCCAATGCCTCAAACATCTTAGATGCAACGCCTGCAGAGGATGCCATACCCGCACCAACAATGGATACCTTGGCAACCTTGGTGTTGATTGACACATCCTCATAGCCAATCATCTCGGCGTTTTCCTCCAGAATTTTGCCGACGCGCTCCGCGTCATCCTCACGAATGGTAAAGGAGATAGACTTTTTATTGTCGCGGCCGACCGACTGGAGGATGATGTCGATATTGACATTGTGCTTGGCCATGAGCGAAAACACCTTGAACGCTGTGCCCGGCGTATCCGCTACATTGATAATAGCCACACGCGCACAATTATTATCACGGGCCACGCCCGATACATTCATTTTTTCCATGTGAGAACCCTCCTTGACTTTCGTACCCGGGTTGCGGGTAAAGCTCGAAACGACCTCCAGGTCGACGTTATACTTTTTCGCCATCTCCACCGAGCGGTTATGCAGAACCTGTGCGCCAAGCGACGCCAGTTCCAGCATTTCATCATACGTAATCGCATCCAACTTGCGCGCATTGGAAACGATACGCGGGTCTGCGGTATATACGCCGTCAACATCGGTGTAAATCTGACACAGGTCGGCGCCCAGCGTCGCCGCAATCGCCACAGCAGTCGTATCCGAGCCGCCGCGGCCGAGCGTGGTCACATCCCCGAGCTTATTGATGCCTTGGAAACCCGCTACGATGCAGATTTTTCCGTTATCGAGTTCTGCCTGCAGGCGGTCGCCCACGATGCGCTTGATACGCGCATCCGAATAATTGCTGTTGGTTTCCAGACCAATCTGCCAGCCGGTCAGCGAAACAACCGAAAAGCCGAGCTTCTGAATCGCTATCGCCAGCAGCGACATTGAAATCATCTCACCGGTGTTAAGCAACACATCCATCTCACGTTTGGACGGATGTTCGTTCAGCTCCGCCGCCTTTGCAATCAAGTCATCGGTAGTATCTCCCTGCGCGGAGACCACAACAACCACCTTGTTGCCGGCCTGCGCAGTCTTGGTGACAATATCCGCAACATTTCTCAGCCGTTCGGTGTTCGCCACCGAAGTGCCGCCGAACTTTTGCACAATAAGACTCATACTGATTCCGTTTCCTCCTTATATAGCCTGCCGCAAACGCGGCCTCGCTCACATGCGTTTCACGGTCGCACCAACCTCGTCGCAGCGCAGCTGTACGGCCTTCCAATGCGGATATTTTTCCGCACAGACCGCCTGCGCGCGCGACAGATAGTCGCGGTCCCCCTTATAAACCATCGCAACGATGGACGGGCCGGCGCCCGAGATGAATGCCCCCAGCGCCCCCAACTGCTTCGCCTCGCGGACAATGTCCTCTCCGTTTTCAATCAGGCTGAAGCGATATGGTTGATGCAGACAGTCCCCCGTTGCCACATCCAGATTTTCCAGCTTGCCGGTTGTCAGACTGCCGGCGAGCAGTGCCGCGCGCGCCAGATTATACACCGCATCATGGTGCGCGATGGTTTTGGGCAGCGCCGCGCGCGCCTTCTCGGTCGAGAGCTTGAAATCCGGAATGAACACGATAAAGTCAATCGCGCCGTGCACCGGCACGCGCACATGATGTACATGACCATTCTCCAGCAGCGCCACACAGAAACCGCCCAGAATGGCGGGCGTGGAGTTATCCGGGTGGCCTTCAATCGTCGCTGCAAGGTCGATAACAGCTTGCCGGTCGAGCGGCTCGCCGAGCAGTGCATTCGCGCCCATAATGCCCGCAACCGTGCAGGCCGAAGATGAACCCAAGCCACGCGTCTGCGGGATGGCGCAGTCCTCAATAATTTTCAGGCCGGAAAGCGGCTTACCACATTCATCATATACCCGTTTTGCACACTGATAAATCAGATTGCGTGCATCCTTTGGCACAAACTGACCGTTTTTATCGGAAATATCAATACGCTCGCTTTCTTCCATGTCGATCACGTTATACAGTTCGAGCGCAATGCCGATGCTGTCGTAGCCCGAACCCATATTGGCGCTCGTAGCCGGAACAGTAACACGAACCATTTTCCTGTTATCCTCCTCTTACAGCATACGCATAGCAGCACGCACTTCGCCACAAGCGTTCAGCTTTTCCATCTTTTCCTGCATCTCGGCCGTGGACATCTTGCGTGTCTTGACCACCGTTACACCGTTGACCGGCTCGGTCAGACTTTCCACCGGCAGCAATGCCTCCAAATCACGCGATGCACCCTTGAAACGAACATACCATGCGCTTTGCAACGTGTCAAGCGGACGGAGCAGGTTTTTCGACCCATCGCCCCAGAAAATACGGCGGCGGTGGTCCGCATGCTCAATGCAGTCAAGCATATCCGCCACAACAGCCGAAGCGGTGGCGAGCTTGCCCGCGCCCTTACCGTAGAACATCACGTCACCCGTTGCATTACCATTGACCATAATGGCGTTGAATACATCCTCCACCGCAGCCAACGGGCTTTCTTTATGAATCAGATGCGGCGCAACATACGCATAGGCCGTGCCGTCCTCGCACCGCACCGTGCGGCCGAGCAGTTTAATCACGCAGCCGAGCTTGTCGGCGTTGGCAACGTCCTCCAGAGTAATCTTGGTGATGCCCTCACAGGATACCTGGTCGGGGTTAAACTTGTCACCAAATGCCAAATCCGCCAGAATACAAATTTTACGGCAAGCGTCATGACCCTCGATATCCGCCGTCGGGTCCTTTTCCGCGTAGCCATTGAGCTGGGCCTGCTTGAGTGCGTCCTCAAAGGTGACACCGTTATGAATCATCTGCGTCAAAATGTAGTTGGTCGTACCATTGAGAATACCGCAAATCTCATTGAATTCATTGGCGGCAAGGCATTGCAGCATCGGCCTGATAATCGGGATACCACCGCCGACCGAAGCCTCAAACATGTAATTTACGCCTTTTTCCTCTGCAATTCTCAGCAGTTCTTCACCGCGCGTGGCAACCAGTTCCTTATTAGAGGTGCATACGCTCTTGCCGGCGAGCAGGCAGCGGCGCGTAAACTCGTAGGCGGCGCCCACACCGCCCATGACCTCGGCTACGACCGTAACCTCAGGGTCATTTTCAATAACCGAAAAATCATTCACAAATTTGTGTCCATACGGCAGCGCGGAAAAATCGCGCAAATCCAGTACATATTTTACCTCAACCGGCTGACCAACCACACGCGCAATTTTTTCGGCGTTCATTTCAAACACCTCATATACGCCGGAGCCAACCGTACCGTGTCCCATGATTGCTGCTTTTATCATAACCCAGTTTCCTCTCCTTCGGTTCTATTTCTATTCGGATGCCAGAATTTCCACCTTGCTTACGCCCTCCATCTGTTCTGCACGACGGAGCAGCTCCTCAACCGAGTACTTCATCTCTCCGGTACGGGCGGCAATAGTCACGGATGCCTGCCCGCGCATCGGTATCGACTGATTGACCGTCAGCAAATTTGCGCCCGAGCGGGCCATCAGCCCCAGAATACTCGATAACACGCCCGGCTGGTCGTGCAGCATAAAGTGGAAGGTCACAATCCGGTCGGTTGTCGCCTCGAAAAACGGGCGCACACCATCCTTATATTTGTAATACGCACTGCGCGACAGTCCGGCGATTTTCGCCGCCTCGCTTGCCGTCGCCGCCCTGCCCGAGGCAATCGCCTCGTTCGCTTCGATCACACGCTGGAACACTTCCGGCAGCAGTGTACGTTCGACCAGATAGTATTTTGGTTTTACCATGCGCTGTTTGTCCTCCCTAAAAAGACATGTGTCTTTCTCACGCTTTCCTATCATACCATAAGCAGGCGATAAGTGCAAGGGAATAACTGATAAATTTCCCGAATTTCCGCACGCGCTTTTGTCGGATATGACAAAGCGCTTGTCCTTTTCTGGTGAAATCGCGTATGGCTTTATCCCCACTGTTATGATATACTATATAGACTTGTGAAAAGAAACCGGAGATTGAAAAAATGAATGAAAAAAGTGTGAATGGTACCTTTACCTCCAAAATCGGCTTTGTGCTGGCGGCAGTTGGCTCCGCGGTTGGCATGGGCAACATCTGGATGTTTCCTTATCGTACCGGACAATACGGTGGCGCGGCCTTCCTCATCCCCTATCTGCTGTTTATCGCTCTGTTCGGCTATGTCGGCCTATCCGGTGAATTCGCCTTCGGTCGATTGACCGGCACCGGCCCGATCGGCTCCTATGAATATGCAATGAAAACGCGCGGCAAAAAGAGCGGCGCAATTCTGGGTGCCATTCCGCTGTTCGGCTCGCTGGGCATTGCCATCGGCTATTCGATTATTGTTGGCTGGGTGCTGCGATGTGCGTTTGGTGCACTGACCGGCACGCTCATGTCTACCGAACCGGAAACTTACTTTGCGCAGATGAGCGCCACGCACCTATCCAGTGTTCCGTGGCATGCAATCGTTGTGGTAATAACGGTCGCCATCCTGATTTTCGGTGTTTCGGGCGGTATTGAAAAGATTAACAAAGTGATGATGCCGACATTCTTCATTTTGTTCCTGATTATTGCGGTGCGTGTGCTCTTTTTGCCGGGTGCGCTGGATGGCTATAAATATCTGCTCGTTCCCCAGTGGGAATATCTGCTCAATCTCCGCACATGGATTATGGCGATGGGGCAGGCGTTCTTCTCGCTTTCCGTAACTGGATCGGGTATGATCATCTACGGCTCTTACCTCTCCAAAAAGGAAGATATTGTCCACTCCTCGTGTATGACCGCTGTGCTGGACACCTGCGCGGCCATGCTGGCGGGCTGCGCGGTCATCCCATCGGTATTCGCCTTTGGACTGGACCCCGCTTCCGGTCCCAAACTGCTCTTTATCACGCTGCCGCGTGTGTTCCAGCAGATGCCGCTCGGCCGGCTATTTGCATTCCTGTTTTTCATTTCCGTGCTGTTTGCCGGTATCACTTCGCTGGCCAACATGCTGGAAGCAGTATCTGAAGCTGCGCAGACACGCCTGAAGCTAAACCGTAAGGTCGCCGTTGCAGTGGCAGGCGCGGCAACACTCGCGGTCGGCCTGCTGATTGAGCAGGAAGCCCTGATGGGCCGCTGGATGGATATCATCACAATTTATATCGTGCCAATCGGCGCAATCCTTGGCGCTGTGATGATCTACTGGGTGCTCGGCGTCAAAACCATAAAGAAAGAGTTGATGGAGGGCCGGGACAAGCCCCTCAGTCCTGCGTATGATTTCCTTGCCAAATATGTCTATGTTTTTCTTGCCGCACTGGTTGTAATATGCAGCTTCGTCATCCCCGGCGGCATCGGCTGAAACATCCAAAAGGGAGCGGTTTTCCGCTCCCTTTTCTTGCGCCGGGCAAACAAAATCCCACGGGAAACCGTGGGATTTTTTATTGCAGAAATCAGTTCTGATTGTCCGAATGAGTGGGCGCGGCCTTTTCGTCCTCATCCGACTCGCCTGCGTCAGCGGCTTTGGCAGCGCTTTCCGGCGCCTTGCCAACCTTAGCATCGAGTTCTTCCTTCAACTCGGTCATCAAATCCTCACCGACCACCTTATCCGGTACAACTTCGCCGTTGAACACCTTGACAAAAGTCTCACCGTCCATGGTTTCGTTCCGGATCAGATACTCCGCCACACGAGTCATTTGCTCCAAATGCTCATTCAGCAGCTTTTTGCAGGCCCGGTACGCCTCTTCGATGATGCGATGGACCTCATCGTCAATCTCTGCCGCCTTGACCTCGGAATAGCCCTTGCCCGCTGCAAAATCGCGGCCAAGGAAAATCTCCCCGCTGTCAGAGCCGTAGTCGATGGGGCCGATTTTCTCGCTCATACCATAGCTGGTGACCATCGCGCGGGCCATCTGCGTCGCCTGCTTGATGTCGCCGTATGCACCGGTCGAAATATCCTCCATTGTCAGCTGCTCGGCTACACGACCGCCAAGGCAGACAATGATATACTCCTCCATATACTTACGGGTGCGATAAGCCTGATCCTCTTCCGGCAGCGGCATGGTAAAGCCGCCTGCACCAGAAGAACGCGGGATAATCGTGACATGATGCACGGGATCCTGCGTGGGCAGCACGTGGAAGCAGATTGCATGACCTGCTTCATGGTACGCCGTCAGGCGCTTATCCTTATCGGTGATGATGTGGCTCTTCTTTTCCACACCCATAACCACCTTGAGCAAGGATTCCTCAATCTCCTCCTGAGAAATCAGCTTTTTGTTACGGCGCGCCGCCAGCAACGCCGCCTCGTTGAGCAGGTTTTCCAAATCCGCGCCGGTAAAGCCCGCAGTGGTCTTTGCGATATCCGCGAACTTGACATCCGGATCAAACTGCTTGTTGCGTGCATGCACCTTAAGGATAGCCTCGCGTCCCTTGACATCCGGTGCGCCGACATAAACCTGACGGTCAAAGCGCCCCGGGCGCAGCAGCGCGTTATCCAGAATATCCTTACGGTTTGTGGCCGCGATGACGATAACGCCTTCATTTGCGCCGAAACCGTCCATCTCAACCAGCAGCTGATTGAGCGTCTGCTCACGCTCATCGTGTCCGCCGCCGAGACCCGCACCGCGCTGACGGCCGACCGCGTCAATCTCGTCGATGAACACGATTGCCGGCGCGTTTTTCTTAGCTTGCTCGAACAGGTCACGCACACGCGACGCACCGACGCCGACATACAGCTCGACAAAGTCCGAACCGGAGATGGACAGGAACGGTACGCCTGCTTCGCCCGCAACCGCACGCGCAATCAGGGTTTTACCGGTACCCGGAGGGCCAACCAGCAGCACGCCCTTGGGGATACGTGCGCCGATCTGCACGAATTTCTGCGGATTTTTCAGGAATTCCACGATTTCCTGTAACTCCGCCTTTTCTTCGTCCGCGCCGGCCACATCATTGAACGTCACCTTGCGCTTATCGTCCTGCGCCAGACGCGCACGCGCCTTGCCGAACTGCATCGGACCTGCGCCGCCGCCGGACTGTTTGTTCATCATGAAATACCAGAATGCACCAAGCAGCACAAACAGAATGACATACGGCAGGAACTGCGCCCACCACGGAATGGTGGTAATCACATAATCGACCTCTTTGAGCGTACCATTCCGCATCTGCTCATCAATGGTTGCGCCAAGCTGCGCCCACCAAATATCACGCGAACCGCCCAGATCGTAGCTGACTACGCGATTTTCGTCGCGCAGGTGCATCGTGAGAACCGTGTCGTCTACCTTGTATTCATCTACTTTGCCTTCGATGAAATAGGTATACACATCAAAATAGGTGACCGGTTCGGTCTGCTGGGTCTGGCTGATAACATAACTGACGCCCGCCAGAAGGAACACCAGAATGATGAGATAAAGGCCAAAGCCCTTCATTTTTCCTTTCAAATTGGTTTGACACCTCTTCCTTGTTTGTATTTACTCGCCGCCATAAACGCTCGGCTTCAGAATACCGATATATGGCAGATTGCGGTATTTTTCAGCATAATCCAGTCCGTAGCCGACCACAAATTCATCGGGAATCTCAAAGCCCAGATAATCGATCGGCACATCCACTCTATGTCGCGCGGGCTTGGACAAAAGCGTGCACAGCCGAATGGAGCGCGCGCCGCGCGCGGTCAGCACCTGCATCAGATAACTGAGCGTCACGCCCGAATCCAGAATATCCTCCACAATCAGCAGATCTCGTCCGTCGATCGGCTGCTCAATATCCTTGATGATCTGTACCTCGCCCGAGGTCTTGGTTCCCTTGCCATAGCTCGACACGACCATGAAATCCACGTTGCAGGGCGTGTCAATCTTGCGCGTCAAGTCAGCCATGAACACATAGGACCCTTTCAGTACGCTGACAATCAGCGGGTTCTTGTCCCGATAGTCCTCGGTGATACGGGCACCCAACTCCGCAACCTTTGCCGCCAATTGCTGCTCGGTAAAATAGATTTCCTTGATATCGTCCCGCATATCATATGCCATTTTTCAATACCCCTCTATTTTGATTTGTATACGCGCGCCCCCCTGTGGGGAACGCGAACAATCCATACCTATATCCTGCACGGCAATCACACCGGTTTTATCCGCTATGACCGCCAGCCCATCCCGCTTGCAGCGTGGGATTTTGCGGTCGATGAGCAGTTTTTTGAGCGTCCGACTGCCGCCTTTTTCTGTCAGACGGATACGGTCACCCGCCCTGCGTGTACGAACGCACAATGATACGAAATCTATTGTACCACAATCCACGCAAAAAGTATTGAATGATTTGTAAAAAACTTCGTTATTTTCTAAGACATGCACAGAAACCCGTACACTGCCCTCCCACATCAGCTGATCAGACGGAACAGACAGCGGCACCGCCGGTCGTGTCGGTTGGTTTTCCTCCCGCATCAGCCGCAGCACACCATATTCGCGCCGCGCGGTGAACCTGTGCGGCAAAGCGCAGCAAGCGGATGGATTTTCGCTTTCCAGCAGTCGCTCCAACGCGAGAACATGCTGCGCGGTTACATCCCGCAGCGGCATACCGCTCTGCGCCAGCAAGCGCCGCAGCGCACGCGCACGAACCGCGGGATGTGCTTGCCGCATCGGAGCAATCTCCCATGCGCCGTCGGGACGCGCGGCCTGCGCCAGACATTCCTGCGCCAAACCGCCTAAGCAGTCCTCATCTTGCCGCAGCAGGTCACCCAACCGCGCCACAGCCTGCGCCGCCGACGGCTGAATCGCCCGCAGCGCAGGCACAACTGTGTGCCGGATGCGGTTGCGGGTGTAGGTTTCATCCGCGTTTGTACTATCGGTGACATAATCCTGCCCGAGCAACGCAAGGTACGCTTCCACCTGCGCGCGCTCCACCCGCAACAGCGGACGGATGATCTGTCCGCGCACAGGCGGGATGCCCGCCAGCCCCTTGGGGCCAGTGCCGCGCACCAGATGAAACAGCACGGTTTCCAGATTGTCGTCCGCGGTGTGTGCGGTGGCAATCTTTGCGCCCTGCGCAGCTTCTTGCAGCCGCGCATAGCGAATGCGGCGGGCGGTTTCCTCCACGCCGCTGCCCTGCTCACGCGCCGCCGCGGCAATGTCTATCCGTTCAACCGTCAGCGCGATTTCCAGCCGCGCGCACAACGCTCGGCAGAACGCCTCATCCCTCTCGGACTCCGCGCCACGCAAGCAATGATTAAGATGGAATGCCCGCACCGGATAACCAAGTTCGCACAGCACGCGCAGCAGCGCCACCGAATCCGCGCCGCCCGACAACGCGACCAGCACCGACTCGTCCGGCCGCAGCATATCATATGCGGCAATGCTCTGCTTTACCGTTTTCAGCATAAGTTTAGTCTCCATGGATACGATCCGGATTGGAGAAGGTGGTGTACTGACCGACCCACTGCAATTCAATTGTACCCGTTGCGCCGTGGCGGTTTTTGGCGATGATGATTTCCGCAATGTTCTTGTTCTCACTCTCATCATCATAATAGTCGTCGCGGTAAATAAACATGACGATATCCGCGTCCTGCTCGATGGCGCCGGATTCACGCAAATCAGACAGCATCGGTCGCTTATCCGAGCGCTGCTCGGACGCACGCGACAGCTGCGACAGACATACAACCGGCACATTAAGTTCCTTCGCCATAATTTTGAGTGAGCGCGAAATCTCCGCCACCTCTTGCACACGGTTATCCATATGCCGCCCGCCGACGTGCATCAGCTGCAAATAGTCGATAACAATCAGGCCGAGTTCCTCGCCCAGCCGCCTGCATTTCGCTTTTATCTCCGCAACCGTGATCGCCGGATTGTCGTCTACATAAATATTCAGCCCGGCCAGCACGCCCGACGCGCGGGCAATCTTGACCCAGTCCTCTTCATCCAGATTGCCGGTTTTGAGCTTTTGTGACTCGATGAGCGCTTCGCTCGACAAAAAGCGGCTGGCAAGCTGCTCCTTGCCCATCTCGAGCTGGAACACACACACACCCGTCCCCTTTTTGTAACCGCGCGGCTTATCTTTCACACTCGCCTTTGCGGCATTGAGTGCGACATTGAGTGCAAACGCTGTTTTGCCCATACCGGGGCGTGCCGCAATCAAAATCAGATCGGATTTGTTCAGGCCGGTCAGCGCGGTATCGAGCGCATGGAATCCGGTCGACATGCCCGGAATGTCGCTGTCCGACTTGGCGCGCTCATCCAGTTCGGTATACAGATCGGCAATAACCTCGCTGAGCTTGGACAAGCCCTTAATTTCACGCCCCTGCCGGATGCCGTAAATCCGCTGCTCGGCCAGTTCCGCAATGCTGGACGCCTCGCCGCGCGCTTCAAGCGCGTTTTGCTGGATCTCGCTGCCTGCGTCTGCGAGCTGACGCAGCAGGCTTTTATCGCGCACGATACGAACATATTCGTTTACATTACGCGCGCCGGGCGTAACCTCCATCAGCTGAAATAGGTACGCACGACCGCCTGCTTCATCATAATAGCCCATACGCGTGAGCATATCGAGCACCGTAACCGGGTCAATACGCTGCGCGCCGTTAAACATGGAATAAATCGTCTCAAAAATGCGCTTGTTCTCGTCGGCATAGAAGTCGTCCGCGCGCACCTGCTCAATAGCCTCCGGGATGCAGTTCGGGTCGACCAGCATCGCACCTAAAAGCGACTGCTCCGCTGTCAGGTCCTGCGGCACCTGCCGCATCAAAAGCTCATCCAAAACCGCACCGCCTTTCTGCAAATGGATTTGCTTTGCCGCGCTCAGCACGGCTATCGTTGCGCAAACCGCTATGCGGTTTGCATCCAAACGCCCCGCTTTGCCGGGCGTTTGGATACCCCCGACTCAGCGCCTGGGGCGGCGTCGTTCGGGTATCGAAGGTCGGTTTGTTCGGAACCGACCTTCGTATATGGGGGCTTATGAAGCCTCCTATAGGTGTATTACGCTTCTACTACCTGCACCAGAATCTCTCCCGCGATATCCTGATACAGCTTTGCCTTAACGCGATGCACGCCGAAAGTCTTAATCGGCTCCTCCAGTACGATTTTCTGCTTGGGTACGTTCAGACCGTACTGCTTATTCAGCTCCTCGGCAATTTCTTTGGAAGTCACCGCGCCGAACAGACGACCGCCTGCACCGCCCTTGGCGGGCACCTTGACCGGGCTTACCTTGAGTTTTTCCGCCGCTTCACGCGCGGCCTGCTGTTCGAGCGCAACCTTGCGCGCATGTGCCTCATCCTGCGCCTTCTTTACGTTCAGGTTATCCGCCGTTGCCGGCTCAGCCAGTCCGCGCGGCATGAGGAAATTACGGCCGTAGCCCTCGCTGACCTCGATAAGGTCGCCCTTCTTGCCCTTACCTTTAACATCGGCTTTTAGAATCACTTTCATAATTTATTAACTCCTTTTCTGAATTTCTATATCTGATAGAAGCCGGACGGCTCATTGCTCCGCCGGTTTATCGGTTTGCTGATCGGCAAAATAGCCGCTTATTGCCTCGGTTATCATACGATCCGCTTCTTCGGGCGTGGTGTTGCGCAATTGCGCACCCGCTGCCGAATGGTTGCCGCCGCCGCCCAGCCGCTCCATAAGCAGCTGCACATTGACTTGACCCGAAGCGCGCGCCGAAACCGCCATATCATTGCCGCTGCGAAACGCTACCACGCTTGCGCGCGTACCAATAATGCTCAGCAGCTCGTCTGCCGCCTGCGCTGCGGCTATACGGTCCACTTCCTCGTCAGTAATGGCGAAAATAACGCCCTGCCCACAGTCGCGCGCGGACGAAATCAGTTTCTGCCGCTCCATGTATTGCGTAAAGCTGGACTGGAACAGATGCTTCACATCGCTCGCCTCCGCGCCCGCGCGGCGCAGGTAGGCCGCTGCCTCAAAAGTGCGCACACCGGTGCGCATCGAGAAGCCCTTGGTATCCAGATAGATGCCCGCAAGCATCGCTTCGGCCTCACCCGTTAAAATGCCGCTGGTCGGCACCAGATATTGCAGCAGTTCACTGACCAGTTCGGATGCAGACGAGGCATACGGCTCATGCAGCGAAACGACTGCGTTTTCAATATAATCCGCGGCGCGGCGGTGATGGTCAATAACCGCCACCTTATTGATGGATTGCAGCAGCGCTTCGTTTTCGACATACCCCGGACGGTTAACGTCCACCACAATCAAAAGCGTGTTGAAATCACACAGAATCATTGCATCCTCTGCGCTGATAAACACGTCCTTGTACTCCGGCAGCGACTCCAGCCGCTCGATCAGGTCGCCTGCCATGGTGCGCTCCCGGTCGACCACGATGTGCACCGGCTTGCCTTTCACACGGGCGGCACACACCATACCGGCTGCGGCGCCGATGGCGTCCATATCGCTGTTTCGATGGCCCATAATCAGCACCTGTGAGGAATCGCGGATGAGCTGAGAAAGCGCGTTTGCCACCACGCGGCTTTTGACCTTGGTGCGCTTTTCGACCTCCTCGGTCAGGCCGCCGTAAAACTCAAAGGTATAGCGGTTTTTGATGACCGCCTGATCACCGCCGCGCGACAGCGCCATGTCGATCGCCAGACCGGCATATTGATAGCACTCCGCCAGCGTTTCGCCATCCTTGCCGATGCCGATGGACAGCGTCGCAATGACCCCTTCATGATTCTGAATATCGCGCACATCCTGCAGCACCGCAAACTTACGCGCGCTGAGCTTGTCAAGCTCGGCATTTTCGATGATGAAGATATATTTATCTCGGTCATATTTGCGCAGCACCGCATTACAGTCCTTGATCCACGAAAACAACCGCTTATCGATATCCGCAAGAATGGTGGATTTCTCGGAATCGGTTGCATTCTTGGTCAGTTCTTCATAGTTATCGATTGCAATGACCGCAATCGCTGGGCGGCGGGTTTCCGCTGCATCGCGCAGATGCACATATTCTGTGCAGTCCAGAAAATGCAGCATCATCATCTGTCCCGCATCGCTTTGCACTAGGCTGCCAAACACATGATACGCATTCCGGCCCATCCGCAGCTCGCCTGGAAACTCGTTTTTCCCTTCGATCAGCCAACGGGTTTCAAAGGTCGGCGCAAGTTCGGTCAGCCGCATATGCCGCGCACCGGCAAACTGTCCGCTGATATCCGCAAACGCTCTGTTTGTCCAGACAATTTCACCCGTTGTGGCCAAGGCAACTACGGTCGGCAACGGAGAATGTGTCACCGCAGGATGGATTTCCCCGCCGTCAACCACAATGTTGTCCATCAACGCCTGCATCTGGCGGCTGCGCTCTTCCTCCCCATGCAGCGCGATCATACGCAAAACCACGCCCATGGCAAGGCCTATCAACCCGTACATCACGGAAAAATACATGGTGCCCGCGGCAAACAGAAGATACAATACAAAAAACACTCGACTACCCGCCCGAAGTGTTTTTCGAGATGGCTTATTCAACTTCTCGTCCCCCTTTCGGACGCAAAAATTCACGTTAATTATACCATCGCTCTGTTATAATGTAAACAAAAATCGTATAAGCCTCCCTGTACCGCGCGGGCCGCATACGGTTCGGGGCATATTGACAGCGGCATGCCCTCAGGGTATGATTATTTTACGAAAGCGAGGCGAAGAATCATGGCGCAATATATTCTGGCTCTGGACCAAGGCACCACCAGTTCGCGTGCCATTTTGTTTGACCGCGAACAGAACATTCTGGCCATCCGCCAGCATGAACTGGCGCAGCACTATCCGCACGAGGGCTGGGTCGAACAGGACCCAATGGATATCTGGTCGACACAATACGCCGCGATGCTTGAGGTGCTGGCAGCCTCCAGCGTATCGCCGCAGGAAATCGCCGGCATCGGCATCACCAACCAGCGCGAAACCACCATTCTCTGGGATCGGAAAACCGGCCGACCTATCTATAACGCCGTGGTTTGGCAATGCCGCCGCACAGCCGATATCGTTGACAGACTTGTGGCGCAGGGGCTTTCCGACTATATCCGACAAACGACCGGTTTGATACCGGACGCTTACTTTTCCGGCACAAAAATCAAATGGATCCTCGATCATGTGGAAGGGACGCGGGAAAAAGCCGCGCGCGGCGACATTTTGTTCGGCACAGTGGACTGCTGGCTGGTCTGGAAGCTGACCGGCGGCAAGGTACACATCACAGATGCGACCAACGCCGCCCGCACCATGATTTTCAATATCCACACACTGGACTGGGACGATACGCTGCTGGAGGCGCTTGATATCCCGCGCGCCATGCTGCCTCGCGTATGTTCCTCGAGCGAGGTGTACGGCACTGTCGCCATACCCGGCGGCGACATCCCAATCGCCGGTATTGCGGGCGACCAGCAGGCCGCTCTGTTCGGACAGACCTGTTTCGCGCCGGGCGACGCCAAAAACACCTATGGTACCGGCTGCTTCCTGCTGATGAACACCGGCGCACAAGCCTGCGAAAGCAAAAACGGACTGCTCACCACCATCGGTATTCGCCTCGGCGGCGAAACCCAGTATGCGCTTGAGGGCAGCGTCTTTGTCGGCGGTGCAGTCATTCAGTGGCTGCGCGATGAAATGCGCTTTTTCGCGGAAAGCCGCGACGCAGAATACTATGCGAAAAAAGTACCGGATACGGGCGGCGTATATCTTGTGCCTGCGTTCACGGGCCTTGGCGCGCCGCACTGGGATATGTATGCGCGCGGCTGTCTGATCGGCTTGACACGCGGCACCTCCCGTGAGCACATCATCCGCGCCGCGCAGGAATCCATCGCCTATCAGGTCAACGACCTACTGGATGCAATGGCGCGTGACACGGGCGTACCATTGTCCTCACTGTCCGTGGACGGCGGCGCAAGCCGCGACAGTTTCCTGATGCAGTTTCAGGCGGATATCTCGCACTGCACCATCCGCCGTCCGGTCATCCGTGAAACCACCGCACTGGGCGCATGCTATCTGGCGGGACTTGCTACCGGCGTGTGGCACAGCCGCGATGAGCTGACACAGCTCTGGCGCTGTGATACATTCTATGAACCGACCATGCAGGAGGATGCCCGCCGACGGCTGCTGGCAGGCTGGTCAAAGGCGGTCGGCCGGAGTCTGGACTGGGAAGAGCACCGCTAAAAGCAAAAGAACGGCCTTACGAAGGCCGTTCTTTTTTCTTGCGTATAATCGCGTAATCGTCCACCGCAAACGGAAAAGAGAAATGCACGCGCATCTGCGGTACATTAAACAAATCGAGCGCCTCGCCCTCCTCATTGACCACACCATCCGCGTGGAAGCGATACGGCGGCTTGCCCGGCTGGATAAGCTCCAACTCCTCGCCCTTGAAAATGCGGTTTTTCAAGGCGAATACCGCATGCCCGTCCGCTCCGCAGTCGACCGGCATGCCCACCACCTCGTATTCACGAATATACTGGCTGTCGCCGTAGTGCTGTCCGTTCTCCTCCGAACCAAAGTAAAATCCGGTGTAGTATTCACGGTGGCTGACCTTGTTTACTTCCTCACGGCAAAACTGCGGCAGCACAAAGCCGGCTGGGTCGGCGGCATAGGCGTCAATCGCCGCACGGTATGCGCCGGTCACACAGGCGGCATAATACGCCGTCTTGTTGCGCCCCTCAATTTTGAAGGAGTCCACCCCGGCGCGCACCAGCTCCGGAATATGCTCAATCATGCACATATCCTTGGAATTATACAGATAGGTGCCGCGCGCATCCTCCTCGACCGGAAAAAACTCGCCCGGCCGCTTTTCCTCCATCAGCGTGTAATTCCACCGGCAGGGCTGGGCGCATGCGCCGCGATTGGCGTCCCGTCCGGTCATGTACTGCGAAATCAGGCAGCGGCCGGAATAGGAAATGCACATCGCGCCATGCACAAACGCTTCGATTTCCAGCTCTTTCGGGGTTTTCGCGCGAATCTCCGCGATTTCCTCCAGCGACAGCTCACGCGCGAGCACAACGCGCTCCGCGCCCAAATCCGCCCAAAAGTTGGCCGCCTCATGGTTGAGGATGCTGGTCTGGGTCGAAATGTGCAGCGGTACCTTGGGCGCATAGCGACGCGCCAGCCGGATCACACCCATATCCGCTACAATCAGAGCATCCGCGCCCGCATCCGCGAGCAGCTCCAGATATGCGGGCAACGTGGGTAAATCACACTCGGATGGCATGATATTGACCGTAATATAGCATTTTACGCCGTGTGCATGCGCATAGGCGATGCCTGTGCGCAATTCCTCATCGGCAAAGTTTGTGGCAGCGGCCCGCATCCCGAACCGCTGTCCCGCAAGATACACCGCGTCCGCGCCATACGCAATGGCAAAACGCATTTTTTCCATATCGCCCGCAGGCGAGAGCAACTCCGGCATTCTATTATTCACCGCTGCCCTCCGCATTGGCGGCGGCTGCTGCGGCTGCCGCCTGTGCCGCATTGGATTTGGCAATGTTCGCCTCATGTTCCGAATAGCTGTTGGCAAACAAATGCGTGCCGTCCGGCATAGCTACATAATAGTAATAATTGTGCTGTTCCGGATGAGAAGCGGCATACAGGGACGCATAACCCGGATTGCAAATCGGTCCGGGCGGCAGACCCTGCTTGGTATACAGGTTATACGGTGTATCGGACGCCAAGTCCTCATTGCTGAGCGTACCGCTTGTCCGGCCAAGGCCGTACAGGACGGAAGCATCCACCTGCAGGTACGGGAACTCGCTGGCATTATTCAGACGGTTATAGATAACGCCCGCAATCGTCGCGCGCTCGCTGTCCGCTTGCGCCTCACGCTCCACCAGCGATGCAATCGTTACGATGTCATGCATCGAGCGGCCAAGGCTTTCCGCACCGGCCTGAACGTCGGCATCATACTTGGTCTCAAAGTTGTTGAGCATCTTGTTGAGGGTGTCGACCACCGTTGCGTTACCCTTGTAAATCTCATAGGTATCCGGGAACAGATAGCCCTCCAGCCAACCCTCGGTTGCCGGCAACTCATTTTGCAGGAAGGTATGCTTGAACGGATATTCGTTCAGCGCTTCGTTGAGCGCATCCTCGGTGCAGACATGCTCATCGAGCAGCAGCTGCTTGATTTGCGCGACCGAATAGCCCTCCGGAACGGTGATTTTCATGGTTTCCTTGCTCGAAGCATTGACCAACGTGTCAATAATCTGGCCGTAATCCATATTGGGGTTGAGCGAATACGAGCCGGCAAGCACGCCATCATTGTCGCCCTTGATACGGACATAAAACTTGAAAATAGTACCATAATTGATGACGCCTTCGTCATCAAGCTGCTTTGCCAGAGAAATCAGATCGGTGTTTTCCGAAACCGTGATTTCCTTGACCGCGTTCTCCTTGACAAACGCAAACACGTCATTGGCAACGAAAATAGCCGCCAGCGACAGGATAATCGAAATGCCAAGCACCGCAATGACATACACCACCGTACCCGCACATCCGCCGTTGATTTGGCGACGGCTGCGACGATGACGCTGCGATGACTGCGGAATGCGCTGAGTCTCCTGGCCCACCTGATTGTTATCCATATTTTCCATCGTTTCACCTCAATATTTTCTATTTTTCCTTATAACACGCGGTTCATGACAATCTTTGCAATAAACGCAAGCACAAAAGCCAGCATACCCGGATTGCGTACCAGCAACCACAGATCATACAAACCGGCGCTTCTTTCAAAATGAGGAATACGGCCTGTGGTCAGCAGATTTTCCAGCTGACGCAGCGTCAAATAGAGAAACAGCAGCAGCACTAGTGCATTGATTGCCGCAAAATAGCTCCATATACCGAAGGCCGCATAAGTATCCGTAATCCAAAGCACAAACATATAGTACAGGTTGTTGACGCCGTGCGCCAAAACCGCGGGCCATACGCTGCCGGACACAAAAGTCAGATACGCATAAACGATACCAGCCAGAAACGGACCTGCAAAGTTCAGCATACTGCCGTGCAGCATGGCGAACACCAAGCCGCTGAACAGCAGGCAGGCCGAAGTGCCGACGATTTCCTCATGCACGGTGAACAGCGCACCGCGCAGATATACTTCTTCCATCACGGCCGAAAGCACAACAATGACGGCAAACCGGGCGGTCATACTCAGCCCGGACTGCGGCGCGTCCAATGCAATGGCCGTCAAATCCGCGCCGACCAAACCCGCCAAATGATAAATCAGCAAATTCAGAAACAGCGAAAGCACCGCTACCGTAACGCCCAGCCGAACCGTCAGCCCCAGCAATCCCTTGCGCAGCCGTCGCGGCTGTAGTCTTTTTCGCAGCTTTTTCTGATCTCGCATGGAGAACACCAGCATAACCAGCGGCAGCGCAAACGAAACAAATTCCGCCAGTGCAAGCAGCGGCGCGCCGCCGCCAAAGCGGTACGCCAGTTTTCCGGTACCCGTTAGCAGGCAAAAGCACAAAAACAACGAAAGGCCGGGCAGCAGCGCGATTTTGTTATTCTTCATTCGTGCGCAGCACCTGCCTTTCCGTAATAATCCACTGGCATCGTTGATCCAGCGCGGTATGCGGCAGACTGTCCACCAGCCGCTGTTCGGCGCAAAGCGCCATGCCGACGCCTCCCGTCCGGCAAAGAAAGCGGTCGTAGTACCCGCCGCCATATCCCAAACGATACCCCTTCCGGTCACAGGCCAGCGCCGGAACCAGTACCAACTCGATTTCCTCTGGCGGAATCTCCTGCGCGCAGGCGTTCGGTTCATCGATGCCATATGCGCCCGGTCGCAGCTCGTCAAGCGACCGGATTTGCCGCGCGGTCATTTCGCCTGCCGCTCCACAAAGCGGAACACAGACGGTTTTCCCCGCTGCCAGCGCCGCGCGCAGCAGCACACGGGTATCAATCTCCTGCGGGGTCGAAACATAGACAAACACGCAGCCCGCGTGACGATAGCTTGCATGCTCCAGCACATGACCGGCAATTTTTTCATCAATATATCGTTTTTCCACCGCATCCTGTGCGGCACGTTCGGAAAGAAATATTCTACGCAGTGTTTTCTTATCGCTCGACATGGTGCACAATTGCAGCGGCAATCCGACGCGCCTGCTCTTCTCCGCACAGCGCGGACACCAGCGCACAGCCAAAATCCAGCGCGCCGCCCACGCCGCAGGCGGTGATAATCCGACCGTCCACCACGCAGGTACGCTTGAGCGGAGTTGCACCCGTCATGCCGTCCTCCATGCCCGGATAGCAGGTGGCCTTGCGGCCCTTGAGCAGGCCCATCCCGCCCAGAATAATGGAAGGCGCGGCGCAGATGGCGGCAACGTACTTGCCCTCGTCATAGCACTTGCGCACCGCACCGGTGACACGCGCATCCGCGTACAGATTCTTCGTCCCCGGCATACCGCCCGGCAGCACCACCATATCCGCTTTGTCCCAGTCCGCTTGATCCATGGGCAGATCAGTCTGGATGCCGATACCGTGCGAGCCGTACACCAAATCGCCCGTCACGCCCACCAGCTTGACCTCCACTCCCGCGCGACGCAGCAGGTCAATCGGCGCAATCGCCTCTGTCTCCTCAAATCCTTCTGCCAGCAGTACATATACCATGTTTTGTCACACCTTTCAGTTCAGCATTAAATTCATATATCCGCGGGCATCCTCCCGCTCCTCATACCATTTGATGCAGCCGAGCGCTGTCTGCGTGCCGCAGCCCGTCACCGTGCATTGTTCCAATCCCAGCACCGCAAGCAAACCTTGCTCCCGCGCCGCCGTCAGGCCAAGTGCTTCCTGGACGGTATCCGTCCAGCAAAAGGCATACGCTGCGAGGGTATTCCCTACAAACCAGCCGAGTACGCCTGCACCCAGCGCATCGAACATTTCCAGCTGTGCCCGCCAGTAAGCCTCCTCACGCACAATGCGGCAATCCGATGCCAAACGGTCATACAGCGCCGCCATCTGCGGCACATCAGCCTGCGTCAGCCGCCGCGGTGCTTCACCATTTGCAATTCGTGTAATGCTGCGCTTTTCCACTTCAAAAAACGGCACATACCCGAATGGCCGGTAAAAATCAAACAGCCACGGCTCAGCCGGAATGAGTGTGGAAGCCGCTCTACCCTGTTCGCAGTCTATCACAAAAGATGCTTCGAGCAGACGCGCCATATGGCCTTTGCGGCGATGATTCGGGTCGGTGCATGCACCGTAAATATAGGTGATCTCTTTTTCCTCGCCGCCCATCAGCAGTCGATACGGCAGCATCTGTACCATCGCGCACAGCGCCCCCTGCTCTTCGCTGAGCAGCACCGTGCCGCAGTCAAAGAAATGCGCGAAAAAATAATCATTAAAGCCACCCTCGTCTGGAAAACAGGTTTCCCACAACTGTCGGATGCGCGCCACATCCTGCGGCTGCGCCCACCGAATCATGCCTGTGACTCCTTCGGCACCGCAGTGTATTTTACACCGCGCATGACCGGATAATATGACTTTTTCGCCTTGCGCAAACCTTCCAAACCGAGGTCTTCCTCTCTATTGACGTACTGTACGTCGCCGCAGTTGTGCAAAACAAACTGCTGGTTGATCATCTGATAGGCGCCGGCAATGGTGTGGTCGGCTTTTTCGATTTGCACCACATACATATCCGGTTCCGCTTTACAACCAAAGGTAAAGGCGATCACCTCTCCGTCCAGCCGCAGCAAGCCGCCTCGCAGCTCGAGCGCGTCAAAGTTATGCAGTGCCTGTACAATTGCGCACGTCTCTCCCTGAAAATCCCGGTTTTGCCCACAGCCGTTCTGCTTGCACCAGCGGATGTGATAGCCGAAGGCATCCTTGACGTTGTCGCGCGTCATGTCCTCGTAGCTCCAGCGGCCTTCGTATGCCGCCCGGAACCGATTGACCAGATTGCGCTTGCTTTGCAGCTTTTTTCCCGACAGCGTGCACAGCTTTTCCGCCAGATAAATATAGTCGTCGCCATCCTCGCTGTCATGCGAAAAGACAAATTTACCCGGACGCACTGCCTCAATCCGCTCAATCATAGGCTCTGCCACCGATACTACTACAAACGGAATACCACGTTCAGCGGCATCCTTCTCCAGTGCATCGAGCGCGTCACCCAGATCTCCCTCTCCCACCGGGGCCAAATAGCAATCATGCTCACCGTCCAGCGGCGTCATCTTCACCAGCAGAAAGCCGTCCCGAAAGCAAATCTGCGTATTATAGTGGCTGCGCCACATGAATAAATCAACGAAGCAGCGCTCGCACAAGTGATAATAATAGTGTGAACCGCATGCCTCTACCGCCTGCTTATCCTCCAATGTGATTTCTCTAAATGGTAACATAAACAATCCTTTTCTTTCAATTTTCGCGGCGAACCCGCATCGCCTGTATCCGACTTCCGGCAAATCATTGTGATTATCTTTTCCTCTGCCGATCCATTTTCTCCATATTTTCCGGATTTTATCGCAAAACGCCGGTTTGTTCCGTCCTCTGTTTTATTTGCGTTTGCCGCCGAACAGCCGCTCTCGGATAACGATGAGCAGGAATTTGGGCAGCTTCATCATGCGCCCGATACGGCTTGGCTGACAGAGCAGTCGGTAAAACCATTCGAGTCCCAGCTTGATAAAGAGTTTCGGCGCACGCTTGGACACGCCCGCGAACACATCCAGCGAGCCACCCAGACCGCAAAATAAAGTTGCATGGATATCATCCATATAATGCGCCATAAACCGTTCCTGCTTCGGTGCACCAAGGCAGACAAACACTACATCCGCACCGCCGCAAGCGTTGATGGCATCCACTGCCGTCTGCGGGTCGGCAAAGTAACCGTCCTGCGTGCCAGCCAGAACCAAACCCGGATATTTTTCGCACAGGTTTTTCCCGGCTTTTTCCGCAACCCCCGGTTTCGCCCCTACAAGAAACAGCCGCATGCCCTCCTTGGCCATCGCCGCGACCAGCTGCTCGGCAAACTCGACGCCTGCCACCTTGCCGCAAAGCTCCTCGCCAAGAATTTTCGCCGCATAAATAATGCCGATTCCATCCGGCAGCACCAGTGCCGCACGATTGA
The DNA here is from genome assembly GCF_052117205.1 of Candidatus Agathobaculum pullicola. Classification (NCBI taxonomy): domain Bacteria; kingdom Bacillati; phylum Bacillota; class Clostridia; order Eubacteriales; family Butyricicoccaceae; genus Agathobaculum; species Candidatus Agathobaculum pullicola. Next base: position 48,883 of record NZ_JBQKJP010000002.1, read on the forward strand.
CAATGCCCATATATTCGCTGTCTCTGCAGCAAAGATCAACGATCTCCGGATTTGGCGTTACCACATAGCCTTTCTGCCTTGCGCGGATACGGCTCATTGCCACATCAACAGCCTGCTGCATCGTCACAGCATGGAAATGCACGCCCAAAATTGAAGCGGTTTTCATTTTCTATCTCCTGCATTCTTTATTTTCACAATAAAACAGTGGGTATTCAAAATCTATCTTATTATACAGCAGTCTCTGCAAAATCTCAAGTCTCCGCACGGCAAATCTCTTTTTGGCACAAATACAGACAAGAAGTCAGGCATTTCGCCCGACTTTTTGCACATTTATTCCTTTTTCTCCATATCTTTTCGACAAGTGCCCCCTCCGCTCTTACTTCATGAAAATGAAAGAAAAGGGGCCACAACGTTTGCTGTGTCCCCTTTTTCCAGTCTTAAAGCTGTGCGCGGATGAGTTCGCCCATCTCGCTGGTGGAAAGCACCTTTTCCCCTTTTGCGGCAATATCCGCGGTACGATGTCCGGCATCCAGTACGCTTTCGACTGCGTTCTCGATTGCGTCCGCTTCAGCCTTCAGGCCGAAGGAGTAGCGCAGCATCATCGCGCAGGACAGGATGGTGGCAATCGGGTTGGCGATGCCCTTGCCCGCGATATCGGGCGCGGAGCCGTGAATCGGCTCGTACATTCCCTTGCCGGTTTCGTTCATCGAAGCCGAGGGCAGCATGCCAATCGAACCGGTAATCATCGAGGCCTCATCCGACAGGATATCGCCGAACAGATTGCCGGTCACAATCACGTCGAACTGGCCCGGGTTGCGTACGAGCTGCATCGCGCAGTTGTCCACATACATATCCGAGTATTCGACCTCGGGATATTCGTCCTTGATGCGGTGCATAGTCTCACGCCAGACTCGGCTGGTCTCCAGCACGTTCGCCTTATCAACCGAGCAGACCTTCTTGCCCCGCTTCATCGCCATCTCAAAGGCACGGCGGCCGATGCGCTCCACCTCATGAACCGAATAGTTCATATCGTCCGCGCCGACCTCGCCCCAGCCCTTTTCGCTTTCGCGGCGGTAGTGCTTACCGAAGTATACGTCGCCGGTCAACTCACGGCAAACCAAAATATCAAAGCCGTCCCCAATGATTTCCGGCTTAATCGGGCAGGCATCTGACAGCGCCTTGTGCATCTGCGCAGGACGCAGGTTAACGAACAGGCCGAGCGCCGCGCGCAGGCCGAGCAGCGCCTTTTCCGGGCGCTTTTCCGAGGGAACTTCATCCCACTTCGGGCCGCCCACCGCGCCGAGCAGCACGGAATCCGCGTTTTTGCAGATTTCGATGGTTTCCTCGGTCAGCGGGATGCCGTTGACATCAATCGAGCATCCCCCCGCGAGCACCTCGGTATAGTTGAACTGGTGACCGAACTTCTCGCCAACCTTATCGAGCACTTTCATTGCCTCAGTGACGATTTCCGGACCGATACCGTCGCCCTTAACGACTGCAATATGGTACTGCATCGCTTACTCCCCTCTTTCCTTGAGCGACTTGAGCAAACCGCCCGCCTTAATAATGCTCTGGATGAACGGCGGGAAAGCCGCCGCCTGATAGGTCTCTCCCTTGGTCTCGTTGGTGATAACGCCGGTGTCAAAGTTGACCGAAACCGTGTCGCCGTTGTCAATCCCGTTGGCCGCCGCCTCGCACTCGAGAATCGGCAGGCCGATATTGATGGCATTGCGGTAGAAAATGCGCGCAAACGATGCGGCAATCACGCAGGAAACGCCGTTTTCCTTGAGCACCAGCGGCGCATGCTCACGCGACGAGCCGCAGCCGAAGTTGCGCGTTGCCACGACGATATCGCCCGGCTGCATTTTTTTCACAAATTCCGCGTCGATATCCTCCATCGCGTGGGTCGCTAATTCCTTAGGGTCTGCAATATTTAAGTAACGTGCGGGAATAATAACGTCGGTATCGACGTTATCCCCGTATTTGAAAACTCTGCCTTTTGCGTTCATTGTGCTGTTTCCTCCCTTACTTCAGGTCGTCAGGCGCGCAGATATAGCCCGCAACAGCACTTGCCGCCGCGACCGCCGGGCTCGCCAGATAGATTTCCGAGGTAATATGGCCCATGCGGCCGACAAAGTTGCGGTTTGTGGTCGAAACCGACTTTTCGCCGTGCGCCAGAATACCCATATGACCGCCCAGACACGGGCCGCAGGTCGGAGTGGAAACGATGGCACCCGCCTGAACAAAAATCTTGGCGAGGCCCTCCTCAATACACTGGAGATAAACCTCCTGCGTGGCAGGGATGATGATGGTACGCACGTTCGGATTGACATGACGGCCCTTGAGAATCTCGGCTGCAACACGCATATCGTCGATGCGACCGTTGGTGCACGAACCGATGACCGACTGCTGAATCTCGATATGCCCCAGCTCGTCGATCGTCTTGGTGTTTTCCGGCAGATGCGGGCAAGCAATCGTCGGCCGCAGCGCGGACAGGTCGATTTCAATGACCCGCTCATACTCCGCGTCCGCGTCAGCCTCGAATACCGTGATATCGCGGTTTACGCGGCCCTTGATGTACGCCATGGTCTTATCGTCAACCGGGAAAATGCCGTTTTTCGCGCCCGCTTCAATGGCCATGTTGCAAATGGTGAAGCGGTCGTCCATCGACAACGACGAGACGCCTTCGCCGACAAACTCCATCGATTTATACAGTGCGCCATCCACGCCGATTTGACCGATGATGTGCAGAATGACATCCTTACCGGACACCCACGGGCGGAGCTGCCCCTTGAGCACAAACTGAATCGCGCTGGGCACCTTAAACCATGCTTTGCCCGTCGCCATGCCGGCGGCAAGGTCGGTTGAACCGACACCGGTCGAAAACGCGCCGAGCGCACCGTAGGTGCAGGTGTGGCTGTCCGCGCCGATAATCAACTCGCCCGGAGCGGTCAGGCCTTTTTCGGGCAGCAGCGCATGCTCAATGCCCATGCTGCCGACATCAAAGAAATTGACGATGCCATGCTTTTGGGAAAATTCACGGCAGGTCAGGCACTGCTCGGCGGATTTGATATCCTTGTTCGGTGCGAAATGGTCCATAACGAGCGCGATTTTGGTGTTATCGAACACCTTATCAAAGCCCGCCTTCTCCATCTCGCGGATTGCGACCGGACCGGTGATATCGTTGGCGAGCGTCAAATCGACATTCGCCTCAATCAGCTGTCCGGCGCAAACGCTGTCCAGCCCCGCGTGCTTTGCGAGGATTTTTTGCGTCATTGTCATACCCATAACGGTTGTTTCCTCCTGCCCTCAGTCGATGAAATACTTGTTGATGCCGTTGATGTAGGCCTTGATAGATGCCTCGATCACGTCGGTCGATACACCGCGGCCGGTTACGATCTCGCTGCCGTCGATGCTGATCTTGGCGATCGCTTCCGCCTGCGCGTCCTCACCGTCGGTCATGGAGCGCAGCGTGTAATCCTCCAGTTCCACATCCTTGCCGACAATCTTATTGATAGCGCGGAACGCAGCGTTGATCGGGCCGTCGGAAACCGCAGCGCGCTCGAACATCTCGTCGCCCTTCTTCACGCGGATAACCGCTGTCGAGGTGATGGTGTTGCCGGAATTGATGACAAAGCGGTCAAGCGTATAGCGCTCCTCGCCGGAAACCGGCACCGCGCCGACCAGAGCTTCCAAGTCTCGATCCTTGATAACCTTTTTCTTATCGGCCAGCGCCTTGAACTTATCGAAGGCTTTATCGAGCTTTTCCTTATCCAGCGAATAGCCGAGCTCACGCAGGCGCTCTTCAAACGCATGGCGGCCGGAATGTTTGCCCAGTACGATGGCATTCTTCGGAATACCAACCGATTCGGGCGTCATAATCTCATAGGTTTCCTTGTTGGCCATCACGCCGTGCTGGTGGATGCCCGCTTCGTGTGCGAAGGCATTGGCGCCGACGATCGGCTTGGTCGGTGCAACCGAAACACCGGTAATCGTCTGAATCATACGGCTGGCGCGGTAAATCTGATGGGTGTCAATGTTGCACTGCACGCCAAACAGATCCTTGCGGGTATTGAGCGCCATAACGCACTCTTCCATCGAGGCGTTGCCCGCGCGCTCGCCGATGCCGTTGATCGTACATTCGATCTGATCGATACCGGCTTCCACACCGGCCAGCGAGTTGGCTACCGCCATGCCGAGGTCGTTGTGCATATGGCAGGACAGGATGACGTTCTCGATGCCCTCCGTGTGCTCACGCAGATAGCGGATGCGGGCCGCATACTCCTCAGGGATCATATAACCGACGGTGTCCGGGATGTTCAGCGTGGTCGCGCCGGCCTTGATAGCGGTCTCGAACACGCGGCACAGAAAGTCCATATCCGAACGGCAAGCGTCCTCGGCCGAGAACTCAACGTCCTCGCAGTACTTCTTGGCGTATGCCACATTGTGCGCCACCGATTCAATGACCTCGTCCGGCGTCATCTTGAGTTTATATTCCATATGTAAGGGCGAGGTTGCAAGAAAGGTATGGATACGAGCGGAGTCTGCATGGCGGATGGAATTCCATGCCGCGTCAATATCCTTTTCCACGCAGCGCGCCAGCGAGCAGATGGTCGAGCCGTGCACATTATCCGCAATTGCCGCGATTGCCGCCGCGTCGCCGGGCGAGGAGGCAGCGAAGCCCGCTTCAATAATGTCTACCTTCAAAGCCTCCAGCTGCTTGGCAACCTCGATTTTTTCATTCAGGTTCATGCTGCAGCCGGGAGACTGCTCACCGTCACGCAGCGTCGTGTCAAAAATTCGGATGGTTCTTGCCATGTTCTTGTCCTCACTTTCTTGTCTTTTGGTGTACAGGGACAAAAAAAGCTTCGTCCCTTAATCAAAATTAAGAGACGAAGCATAACTCCGCGGTACCACTCTTGTTGCCGCATAAAAGACGGCCACTCAGCGCGCATCAAACAATACGCCGCCCCTGTAACGGTGGGCATCCGTTCCCTCCTACCGGCCGGACGGCTTTCAGCGGACCGCTCCCGGGCGAGTTTCACCGTTTCCTGACGCTGCCTTGCACCAACCGACAACTCTCTGCGGACAGGGATGCGATTACTTTACCCGTTCATCACCTTTTGCAATATGTTATTATATTAGACTTTGGCCGCGCGATTGTCAAGAGGTATTTTTAATTTTTCCTTCCAAAGCTGTCGACTTGCGAAGATTGCAGCAATCTGGTATAGTAATAGCTATACTGCAAAAAAGAGGAGCAAAAATACGTGAAACAACTGGGATTGCTTATTCGTTTGATTGTCGGCATCATCGCCGGTACACTGATTGGCCTGTGCGGCAGCTGGTTCGGCATTGCAGACTCCGCCGCATTCATCGCCGTCGTACGCTTGTTCGCCACCTTTACGTCGCTGTTTTCCACCTTTCTGTCCTTTATGATTCCGCTGATCATTCTCTCATTTATCACGGTGGGCATGGCGGAACTGGGCAAAAAAGCCAATCGCCTGTTTGGCATTACGCTGCTGCTGGCATACGGCACCACGGTCATCTCCGGTTTTCTCACTTTCCTTATCGGCAAGGCGGTTCTCCCTTCGCTCATCCAGCCCATCACGGGCGATGTACTGGAAAGCAATGCCTTCCAACCGTTTTTTACCATTGAAGTGCAGCCAATCTTCAGCGTAATGACCGCACTGGTGCTTGCGTTCGTGCTTGGCATCGGCATGGCAAACCTGCGCGGTTCCTCCCTGCTGGACGTGTGCCGCGATCTGCAGCGGATTGTCTCTGGCGTGCTCAAACGAATCATCATTCCGCTGATACCGGTCCACATTGCGGGCCTGTTCTGCAACATTGCCGCAGAAGGCCGCCTGTTTGCTACGATTACGATGTTTGCCTCCCTGTATGGCATCATCATTGTACTGCAGCTTGTGTATATCTTCTCACAGTTTGGACTGGCCAGCGTGGTTTGCCGCAAAAATCACTTTAAAAGCATGAAAAATGTTGTGCCCGCTTATTTTACCGCACTGGGCACCCAGTCCTCGGCCTCCACAATTCCGGTGGCGCTGGGCTGTGCCTATAACAACGATGTCAATGAAGATGTCGCGGATTTTGTTGTGCCGCTGTGCGCAACCATCAACTTAAACGGCGACACCATTTGTCTTGTTCTCGGCTCGATGGGCATAATGATCGCCAGCGGCCTGACGCCTACCCTTGCCATGTTTGTCCCCTTCATTATGATGCTCGGCGTGACCATGGTTGCCGCACCGGGCGTGCCCGGTGGCGGCGTGATGGCGGCGCTCGGCCTCATCACCTCTATGCTCGGCTTCACCAACCCCATGCAGCAGCTGATTATTGCGCTGCACTTCTCACAGGATAGCTTCGGTACTGCGACCAATGTAACGGGCGATCAGGCGATTGCGCTGATCGTCGACCGGATTGATCGCGCGGACAGCGAGAAAACTGCTTACTGATTGACAGAAAGGAGCGCCTGCCTTGGAGGTACTGCTTGACATCATCCGCTCATTTGACTTTGATATTCTGTATGAGATTTCCACGCATTTGCGCGGCGGTATATCCGACACATTCTGGAAATTCTTTTCACTGATCGGCAATGCCGGCGCCGTTTGGATTGTGCTGGCCATTGCCTTACTTTGCTTTCGCAAAACGCGGCGCGCGGGTGCCGCGATGCTGGTGGCACTGCTCATCGGCCTGCTCATCGGTAATGTATGGCTCAAGGAATGGATCATGCGTCCCCGCCCCTTTGTGACGCATCCGGAGCTGACCGCCCTGCTCGATCCGGGCGACCGGTGGTCCTTCCCGTCCGGTCATACCCTGTCCTCTTTTGCGGCGGCGACAGCCTTGTGCTTTTTCCATCGCAAATCCGGCGTGTTTGCCTACATCTTGGCGGCGCTGATTGCTTTTTCCCGGCTCTATGCCAGCGTACACTATCCTACGGATGTGCTGGCCGGTCTGCTGCTGGGTATTCTGTGTGGCCTGATTGGCGCTTGGCTGACCGACCGCGTCGCTGACCGCATCCATACTATACGGCTGAGAAAGGGTTCGTAAATGAATCAGTATAAGCGGCTTTTGAGCAACACCTTTATCTTTGCAGTCGGCACGTTCAGCTCCAAAATCCTTGTCATCCTCATGCTGCGTTTCTATACCGGTATGATGACCACGGACGAGATGGGCGTTGCCGATTTGATTGTGAAAACCACCAGCATCCTTTATCCGGTCGTTTCGCTCTCCATCGGACAGGCAATCATCCGCTACGGTTTGGAACGCCGCCGTCGCAAAAGCGATGTGTTCACCATCGGTCTGGCAACCATCCTGTGCGGCTTTGTCATTGCGCTGCCCTTCCATCCGCTGCTCGGCCTTATCCACTACAACACCTCAACCGGCGCGACCGGTTCGCTGCTGGAATACCAGTGGCTTATCTATCTATATGTACTGACCTCCTGCACGCAAAATGCCTGCAGCCAGTTCATCCGAGCGCTGGGATATGTACGGCTGTACGCCGTTGACGGTATTTTCCGAACCTTTGTCACCATCCTGCTCAACATCCTGTATCTGACGGTATTCAAATGGAATATCTTCGGCTATGTATTCTCCATCATCTGCGCGGACGCGCTTTCCACGGTCTGCCTGTTCCTGCTGGCAAGCCTGTGGAAGTATATCCGGCTGCGCAAACCCAATTTTTATTTATGGCGCAGCATGCTGGCCTACTCGCTGCCGCTCGTACCGGATGCGATTCTGGTCTATATCATCGGCTTTTCCGATCAGGCATTCCTTGCGGCCATGCAGGACACCTCGGTCAGCGCCATTTACTCCATTGCGTACCGTGTGCCGACGTTGATTGCTCTGGTTGCCTCCATTTTCGTCGATGCGTGGCAGATTTCCATTGTCAACAACAACTCGCGGGAGGAGCAAATTCACTTTTTCTCCAATGTCGGCAACACTTACAGCTCGATTGTATTCATCATCGCGTCGGGCGGCATCATGTGCGCCAAGCTCGCCATCACCGTATTGGCCGTGCCCAGCTACTATATCGGCTGGACCTTCATTCCGGTACTTGCGGTTGGCGCGGGCTTTAACTGTCTTTCGAGTTTTCAGAAAAGCGTATATCTGCTGGAAAAACGCACGGTTCCCTCGTTCCTGTCCACCGCGTTTTCCGCAGTTGTCAATATTACGCTCAACGCGCTGCTCATCCCGCGCTACGGCGGCATGGGCGCGGCGACGGCGACACTCATCAGCTATGTTGTCCTGTTCCTGTACCGTGCGATTGACAGCCGTCGCTTCATGCCGGTGCGCTGGAATAAAAAGCGACTGGGCGGCACTGTGCTTCTGCTGTGTGTGCAGGGGGCTTTGATGCTGCTCGAGCCGCCGCTTTGGTTGCTGTGGCAGCTGCTGCTGTTTCTTGTTGTATTTCTGCTCAATTGCCGCGAACTGCTGGTGGGCGTCAATAAGCTGCTGCACCGCGCATAAACAGCCCCATACCAAAAGAAAACGCCGGACTCCTGTCCGGCGTTATTTTTTTCAAATGGAAAAATCCAATGCTTTGCCTCGATTGACCAATTCTTCGAGCGTGACCGAATCCACATACTGATTGATCACCTCGTACAAGCCGCGCCAAAAGTCCAGTGTGATACATTCCTGCGCACGCGTGCACTCTACCGGGTCATGTTCCAGACACGCCACCGGCACCAGAGCACCTTCTGTAATGCGTAAAATATCTCCCGCTGTATATTCCGACGGATGTCGCGCCAATTGGTATCCGCCCTGCGCGCCGCGCGTGGATGTTACAAAGCCCGCGCGCGACAACTGAACGACAATCTGTTCCAGATATTTAGCCGATATTTCCTGCCTTTTGGAAATATCCCGCAACGGGATGTAGCCGGCAGCATCATGCTGTGCCAGATCGATCATCAGACGAAGCGCATATCTTCCCTTTGTCGAAATCTTCATATGCAATACCCCTTTGCAACATTATTCCTCAAAAAGCCGCCACTTTTCACATACGCCACATATTATCCCTGCTGCAAACGCGCAATCACGTCCGCAATGTGCTGGCTGGCCTGCTCCACTTCCCATTTCAGCTCCGTGGCGGAGATGCGCTCGGCACCGTGTCCCAGAATAATCATCTGCTCCATGCCATCCGATGTGGCAACGCGCACACGGTGCTTGCGGGAGAGGTCGTAAGATGCTTGTTCAATATACATGTCCGCCGTTTCCGCCTCCTTGGTGTAAACGATATGCAGACCATGCCGCTTTTCAACCGATCCTACTCCCCCTTTGACCTTATATGCGTCAAACACCACAATCAAATGGCATTTACGCACGCTCTGATAATTGCTCAAGGCATTTATCAACGCTTCGCGCGCTGCATTGATATCCGCAGCCGCCATGCTGCGCAATTCGTCCCATGCGAAAATAATATTGTACCCGTCAACCAACAGATAGTCATCCGCACGGATACGGGTAACATACAACTGTTCAATCGTCTCCGCCTTTCTGCGACTCTGCCGAAAGGCCTCAAAGCCACGGTCACGAACCGGGCCATAGGTACGCTCAAACAGAGCGCGCAGCTCTTTATCCTCCTCCAGACCGGATGAGGCAGCCGCGCGGCGCACCGGCTGAAACGTCGGCTCTTCTTCCTCGGGCTGCAAACAGATGCCCGCGTCCATATGCGCATGTGCTTGCACCTCATCCCACTTGACGACATAGCCCGCGCCATGCGAACAAAACACGGAATCCGGGGAATTTTCGGTATCGTGTTCCGGCTGATAGCCGCTCTGCTCAATCACGTGTGCGGCATTGTGGCAGGGGGCATAGCCATTCGGCGTGCACACCAGCCGTCCGCGTCCCTTGGTATAGGCCGCCACCTCGGTCCAGTAATTGCGCATTGCGGAAACCGGCGCCGTGCCGGTCAGCAGCGCGCCGTCCTGCTGCGGCTCGGGCGGTTCAAACGTGCCTTCCATACGCTGAATATCGTTCATCGCTCGGCCCACACATTCCTCGGGCAGCGTCAGCTCAAATGCGTAGTACGGTTCAAGCAGCACACTTTCCGCCTGCATCAGACCGTTGCGCACGGCGCGGTAGGTCGCTTCGCGGAAATCGCCGCCTTCTGTATGTTTGACATGCGCGCGTCCGGTCAGCAGCGTGATTTTGATGTCCGTAACGGGTGCGCCCGTGAGCACTCCCACATGCGTTTTCTCTGCCAGATGCGTCAATATCAGACGCTGCCAGTTGATATCCAGCGTATCAGTCGAACAGGCCGTGGCAAACTGCAAGCCGCTGCCGCGCTCGCCCGGTTCCAGCAGCAAATGCACCTCCGCATAATGGCGCAGCGGCTCAAAGTGACCGATGCCGACCGCTGGCGTGGTGATTGTTTCCTTATACACTATGCTTCCTTCGTCAAACGTGACCGGAACGCCAAAACGTTCCGCAATCACGCGGCTCAGGATTTCCAGCTGCACCTCACCCATGAGCTGCAAATGAATCTCGCTCAGGCGCTCATTCCAGACTACCCGCAGTTGCGGGTCCTCTTCCTCCAGCTGGCGCAAATTTTTCAGCATGGTATGTGCATCAAATTTATCCGGAAACTGTACCCGGTATCCCAATACCGGCTCGAGTACCGGCGGCAGCGCGCCCGCCGCACTGCCCAGTCCCATGCCGGGCTTGGTATGGGTCAGTCCGGTTACAGCACAGACCATACCGCTTTCCGCCCGCTCGACCGATTGAAATTTTTCGCCGGAATACACCCGAATCTGGTTTACCTTTTCCTGCCAGCCGCCGTCCTCTTCGCCGGAAAGCAGCGCACGCACGGCAAGTGTACCGCCGGTGAGTTTGAGATGAGACAGGCGGTTCCCCTGTCCGTCGCGTGTGATTTTGAATACCTGTGCACCAAACACGCTGTCATACTGCGGCTGCTGTGTGTAGCGCTCCAGTCCGTCTATCAGCGCCTCTACGCCTTCCAGCCGCAGCGCAGAGCCAAAATAACACGGAAACACCTTACGCGCACGAATCAGCGAGGTGATTTCCTCGGATTCTACGCAGCCCGTCTCCAGATACCGTTCGAGCAGCGCCTCATCGCACACGGCAATTTCCTCCGCCATGGTCTCTGACGCGTCAAAGGCAATACAGCCATCCCCCAGACGTTTTTTCAATTCCGCCATACGCGCGGCACGCGCGTCCGGATGGATGTCCATTTTATTGATAAAAAGAAAGGTCGGCACATGGTGCCGCTCGAGCAGCCGCCACAGCGTCTGCGTATGTGCCTGCACGCCGTCCGTTCCGCTGACCACCAGAATTGCATAGTCCAGCACCTGTAGCGTGCGCTCCATTTCCGCGGAGAAATCTACGTGTCCCGGCGTGTCCAACAGCGTCACCGCGGCCGTCGGCAGCGACAGCTCAGCCTGTTTGGAAAAAACCGTGATGCCTCGTTCCCGTTCAATTGCAAACGTATCCAAAAAGGCGTCTTGATGGTCTACCCGTCCCAGCTTTTTCACCGCGCCCGTCAGATACAGCAGCGCCTCAGACAGCGTTGTTTTCCCCGCATCTACATGCGCCAGAACACCGATGACAAATCGTTTCATAGCTTCCTTCTCTTTAATTGATTTATTAATATTATATCAAAAAAGTAGTTAAAGCACAAGACGTTCCAGCCCCTGCACGCATATAACAATTTTTCCTCTTTAACCGGCATTATTGAAATTTTTGCACATAATTTGCACAGCATTTTCCTTGAAGAACAGCAATTTCATCTCATATTGCGGTTTTTTGCGCACAAAATACTATCAGCAAAACCCCAAAAACAAAATCAAACAAAAGGAGAGAAAAAACATGACTAACACGAAGAATGGTTCTAATCAGGGTATGGTTCCGGAAGCACGCGCCGCAATGGATCGCTTTAAGATGGAGGCGGCAGCCGAGCTTGCTGTCTCTCTTCCATCTTAATTCCAAATCGCACTACATACCGGCTCACAACTCCGAAATGACCGCCTCTTACCCATATGGAGGCGGCCGTTTTCTATTCCACGCCTTTTTATGGGGGTAAGACGTTTTCTCTTCCGCACACACGCGGACAGTGTGGCTTTCACCCTTCTCAGCGAACGGCCTTGAGTGGACAGGCGCTGCAAGTGCGGCCCAGTCTTACCCAACATGCGCTCCCATTCGCACTGTTTCCATATTGTTGCAGAATTTGTTTTGCGAAATAGGGAGAAATTTGGTATAATACTGCACATCAGAATTCCTATTACCGCCTTGGCAAGGAAAGGACGGAAGCTGTTATGGCTAAATCATTATACTCTGTGATTGTCGCAGACGATGAGGACGAATTGAGGGAAGCGGTGTGTACTATGATTCCCTGGGAGGACTATGGTTTCCGTCTGGTAGGAAGTGCCAGCAACGGTTTGGACGCCCTGCAAATGGTGGAGGAGTGTGAGCCTGATCTGCTGCTCACCGATATCCGCATGCCCTTCATATCGGGCATTGAGCTTGCCCGACAGGTGCGCGAAATCCGTCCCGCCACCAACATCGCTTTTCTCAGCGGCTACGACGATTTTGAATACGCCAAACAGGCGATTCAATATAATATCATCAGCTATATGCTCAAGCCCCTGACCATGGAGGGATTGAGCAAGGAGCTGCAAAATATCCGCCAGAAGATTGACACCCAGTTTGCCATGTTCCGGCAGGCACCCTCCAGTCCCGGCGGGCTGGACTTGCAGACCGCGATGCTGATGCCTCTGGTGCTGGACGATTACGCCGAGCCGGACGGCGAGCAACGGGCAAAGGCCTATGCACGGCAATGCGGCCTGCTGCATGACATAGAGGACTGTCCTTATTACATTGTGATGGTATCCACCCTGCTGGAAGCGGACGAAGCAAACTGCACGCCCCCCTCCTTTGTTGCGTCCGTCAACCGGCTGTCGACAAAATATCTACGCGGCGCGCATTTCTTTGCTTCCGGCAAAGTGATTTCCGTGCTGCTGGGCAATCCGTCCGACTTCGATAAATACCTCCACATCCTGGCGGATGAAATCCCCCAAATGGCAGACCGCGTGCTGGGGAAACGCTGCCGCATCGGCATTAGCCGCGCGACACGGAATTTAACCGCTCTGCACGATGCCTATCGGGAAGCGATGGAAGCCCTTCGTCAGGGGGACCGCATGGAGAGCGGCGCGCAGTTTATCAGCGACCTGTCCCCTACTGTCAAAGGCGGGGAACTGCTCTGCAAGCGAGCCATGGAGGCCCTCAACCAGCACTATATGGATGCTGACCTCTCTTTGGTTTCGCTCAGCGGAATGTTGACCGTCAGCCCCAACCACCTTTCCTCCTGTATCAAAAAGTACACCGGCGAGACTTTCATCAATATTCTCATCCGCAAGCGGATGGAAGCTGCCCGCGAACTGTTGATATCCTCCCCGCTCAAAATTCAGGAGATCGCCCAACGGTGCGGCTATACCGATCAGCACTATTTCAGCTACTGCTTTAAGAAATACTGCGGCGAATCCCCCAGCACCATGCGCCGCAGGCTGGATCGGGAAAAGGCAGGTGAATGATTTTGAAAGACCGTGTCTCCCGCACAGGGCTGCGGATTACTACCATTCAGGTCTCCATGGTGCTGGGCGTGGTGGCAGTCATTCTGTGCTGTAGTATTCTTCTCTTTCTCAATCGCTACCGCAGCGCCATGGTACAGAGCGCCCTTACCAGCAGTGACCAAGCAGTCTCTCAAGTCTCCAACACGGTCGGCAACTATCTGCAAAGCATGGAGCAGGCCATGTCTCTGGTGGAATGGTCCCTGCTGGAAAGCGCCGACAACCGAAACCAGCTCTTGGAAGCCTTTCTGACCTTCCGCCCGGATGTGGTGGCGGTGACAAGCTACTCTCCTTCCGGTAAAATGCTGGACTGCTGGTGCCTTGACCGGGAGCCACGTGAGGTCATTTATCAGAATCTTTCCTTCAATCTGGATAGAGCCCGTGCCTCGGGCGACGCCTATATGACCGCTCCCCACGTAGAGAGTATCTTTGAGGGATATTACCCTTGGGTGGTGACCATGACCGTGCCGCTGGAATCCGGCAATCAGACGGCCTGGGTCTCGCTCGACCTGAGTTTTTCCAGCATCTCAACCTATATCAATAATGTCAGCATCGGCCAGCGCGGCTATTGCTTTCTCATGGACAAACAGGGCGACATCGTCTATCATCCCCAGCAGCAACTGCTGTACGCAGGTCTGAAATCCGAGGACACATCCTCTCTGGCTTCGTTGGCCGACGGTGCCTATGTCAATGACACAGTGATATATTCCGTTACCAGCGTCGCGGGCAGCGACTGGCGTATCGTCGGCGTCAGCTATGTCGATGAAGTGGTCAATCGCAACTTCCGGGAAATGATTCGTCTTTCCCTCATAGTGGGAGCGGTTCTGCTCGCGGTAGCGGTGCTGACGAGTTTTCTTCTCTCCCGACTGCTGTCCCGTCCGCTGCGCGGTTTGGCCGATGCCATGGAACGCTTTGAAACCGATGCCGACCACTTCACCTATCTGCCTGTGGGCGGCACCCGAGAGGTTCAGGAGTTGTCCGGCTCCTTCGAGCATATGGTACTGCGCATCCAGCGTCTCATGACCACGGTGCGAGAGGAGGAAATCAACCTTCGCAAAACCGAGCTGAAAGCCCTTCAGGCGCAAATCAATCCGCACTTTCTATATAACACGCTGGATTCCATCGCCTGGATGTGTGAGCAAGGCCGCACGGACGATGCGGTAAAAATGATTCACGCGCTGGCCAGACTGTTCCGCATCAGCATCAGCAAGGGACATGAGCTCATCCCCATCGCCAAGGAAATCGAGCATGCGGAAAGCTATTTGCAAATCCAGAAATACCGTTATAAAAATCAGTTTACCTATGCGTTTGATGTCGACCCTGCGTGTCTGAACTATTACTGCAACAAGATAACCCTGCAGCCCATTATCGAGAACGCCATCAACCACGGCCTTGATCTGCTGGTGGACGAGGGCCGTATTACCGTACAGGTACGGCAGGACGGAGAGGACATTGTATTCGACGTTCGCGACAACGGCGTAGGCATGAGCGATGAACTGATTCAGTCCATTTTACAGCGCGGGCCGGATGACCGCACCGGTATCGGTATCCGAAATGTCAACGACCGACTGCAAATCTACTTCGGCAAGCAGTACGGCCTGCACATCAGCAGCGAGCCGGATGTGGGGACCTGCGTGGAAATTCGCATGCCTAAGATACAGGAGGGGGACTATGAGACGAAATAGATGGGGCGCCGTATGGGCGGCTGTGCTTTGCATACTCTTGTGCAGCTGTTCCACCAGCACCGGCTACTCCCGACAGCACACGGTCGCTCTGGTAGCCAAATCCACAAAGACCGAGTTCTGGCTGTCAGTCTTTGCCGGGGCGGAGGCTGCCGCCACAGAATACAATCTCAAGCTCACCATCATCGGCCCAAATACAGAAGAGGACTACGAAGCACAGAATCAAATGGTGACCGACGCGGTAAACGAAGGGGCGGAAGCCATTGTGTTTTCCGCCATCGACTATGAGAATAACGCCGCTGCGATTGATGCCGCCGCCCAAAACGGCGTTAAAATCGTGGCCATCGACAGCAACGTGGACTCCGAGGCGGTAAGCACCTACATCGGCACCGATAACTACGCCGCCGGACAAATGGCAGCACAGGCGGCCCTCGAACGAGTAAAAACACCGCTGAAAGTCGGCATTGTCAATTATGATATCAGCAGCGCCAACGGTCAGGAGCGGGAGCAGGGGGCGGTGGATGCTTTTACTGCCAGCAACCGGGCCGAGGTTGTCAGCGTCATCAACACATTGGCGGAGGCTCGCCACGCTAAAATGGATACCATCTCCCTGCTGACAACCCACCCGGAAATCAATGTGCTGCTGGCCTTTAACGAGCCTACCAGCGTGGGTGCAGCACAGGCGATAGAGCAAATGGGGCTGTCCGAAACAGTCTTTCTATTGGGCTTTGACTCCAATGTTGACACGGTAGACGGCCTGCAAGAGGGCTCGGTCGACGCCCTTATTGTGCAAAACCCGTATGCCATGGGCTATCTGGGCGTGGAAAGCGCTTATAAACTGCTCATCGGACAGTCCAGCGGAATGGAGCGCATCGTAGACACTTCCACTCAGATCGTGGACCGGAATAATCTTTTTGATGTGGACAGCCAAAAGGCATTATTCGCATTCGACTCTCGTTAAATTGTGAAATATGCACAATTTAAAGATTTAAAAATTTCATGTTATAATAAATTTCAATGAAATTTACCCCTTTTGCGGTGATTTTTCACCTTGTTTTTCCGTATTTTTTCCTATACAATAGGAACAAGCAGGAAGGATCTTCTAAAGAATATCCCTCCAAACCAAAAGGAGAAAAGGAGAATCATTATGAAGAAAAAGGTACTTGCGCTGACTCTGGCTGCTGCAATGATGGCCAGCATGGCGGCCTGCTCCTCGGGCGGTAACGATACGGGCACTGCGCAGAACGACGGTGGCACGCAGGCGGCAGAGGTTGCCAACAAGGATAAGCCCTTAGTGTGGTTTAACCGTCAGCCCTCCAACAGCTCTACCGGCGAGTTGGACATGAACGCTCTGAGCTTCAACGACAACACTTACTACGTAGGCTTTGACGCCAACCAGGGCGCTGAGCTTCAGGGCACCATGATTCTGGACTACGTAAAGGCCAACATTGATACCATCGACCGCAACGGCGACGGCATCATCGGTTATGTACTGGCCATCGGCGATATCGGTCACAACGACTCCATCGCCCGTACCCGCGGCGTCCGCGCGGCTCTCGGCACTGCTGTTGAAGCAAACGGCGCTATCAACAGTGACCCTGTAGGCAGCAACGCTGACGGCTCGGCTACCGCTGTTAAGGACGGCTCTCTGGAAGTCAACGGCAAGACCTACATTGTCCGTGAGCTGGCTTCTCAGGAAATGAAGAACTCCGCCGGCGCAACTTGGGATGCTGCTACCGCTGGTAACGCGATTGGCACCTGGGCTTCCTCTTTTGGCGACCAGATCGATGTCATCGCTTCTAACAACGACGGCATGGGCATGTCCATGTTCAACGCTTGGTCCAAGGCCAACAACGTTCCGACCTTCGGCTATGACGCTAACGCTGACGCGGTTGCTGCTATCGCAGAAGGCTACGGCGGCACCATCAGCCAGCACGCTGACGTTCAGGCTTACCTGACCCTCCGCGTACTGCGTAACGCACTCGACGGCGTGGATATCGACACCGGTATCGGCACCGCGGATGACGCCGGCAACGTACTGAGCGACGACGTTTACTACTACGATGAGGCCGCTCGTTCCTACTACGCTCTGAACGTAGCAGTTACTGCCGACAACTACACCGAGTTCACCGACTCCACCAAGGTTTACGCACCGGTCAGCAATCAGCTGGATGCTTCCGCTCATCCGGAAAAGAGCGTATGGCTGAACATCTACAACGCTGCTGATAACTTCCTGAGCGCTACTTACCAGCCGCTGCTGCAGAACTACGATGATCTGCTCAACCTGAAGGTAGAGTACATCGGCGGCGATGGCCAGACTGAGGCCAACATCACCAACCGTCTGAGCAACCCGAGCGCGTACGACGCTTTCGCCATCAACATGGTTAAGACCGACAACGCAGCTTCCTACACTGCTCTGCTGAATCAGTAATACGGATTTGGACTCTTTTAAGTCAAACAATAGGTAACACGCCAATGTGATTGGGGAGAAGGAATTCTCCGTCTTAGGAGAAGCAATTCTCCATACGGAAGAAGACCTTCTCCCCAATCCTGTTTTTCCAAGGAAATCGGGACGGATCACTTGGGTCCGCCCAATCTGGCAAATTGCATAAACGGGAGTAACGAGAATGGCAGATGCAAAAAACGATATTGTCCTGTCAATCCGCGGCATGAGCAAATCCTTTGGCCGTAACCGAGTGCTCGATCACATCAATCTGGAGGTCAAGCGCGGCACGGTCATGGGACTGATGGGTGAAAACGGCGCCGGTAAGTCCACGATGATGAAGTGCCTATTCGGCACTTATCAGAAGGACGAAGGAAAGATCTTTTTGAATGGTAAAGAGATTAACTTCTCCGGCCCTAAGGATGCTCTGGAGAACGGAATCGCCATGGTGCATCAGGAACTTAATCAGTGTCTGGAACGCAACGTGATCGACAATCTGTTCTTAGGCAGATACCCCACCAATTCCGTGGGCATGGTAGACGAAGGCAGGATGAAAAAGAAGGCTTCGGAACTGTTCCGCAAGCTGGGTATGACGGTCAACCTGACCCAACCCATGCGGAATATGTCCGTTTCCCAACGACAGATGTGCGAAATCGCCAAAGCAATTTCCTACAATTCTCAGGTAATTGTTCTGGATGAACCCACCTCCTCCCTCACTGTCCAGGAGGTAGATAAACTCTTTGAAATGATGCGGATGCTGAAAGAGCAGGGTATTGCTCTTATCTATATCTCGCATAAAATGGATGAAATCTTTGAGATTTGTGACGAGATTTCCGTACTTCGCGACGGCAATCTGGTCATGACCAAGCCCTCGCAGGAGACAAACATGAACGAGCTGATCACCGCCATGGTAGGTCGCTCTCTGGAGAGCCGCTTCCCCCCGGTAAACAATACACCGGGAGACACGATTTTGTCAGTGCAGCATCTCTCCACCAAATACGCCCCCTATCTTCAGGATGTATCCTTTGATGTAAAGGAAGGCGAAATTTTCGGTTTGTACGGTCTGGTGGGCGCCGGTCGTACCGAGCTGCTGGAAACAATTTTCGGCGTGCGGACGCGTGCAGCAGGCCGCGTCTACTTTAAGAATCGCCTGATGAACTTCAACAGCGCCAGAGAGGCCATCGAACACGGCTTCGCCATGATCACAGAGGAACGCAAGGCCAACGGTCTGTTCCTCAAATGCGACCTCACCTTCAACACGACCATTGCGAATCTGAATCAGTACAAGAGCGGCTTTGCCTTGTCTGATGCCCAGATGATAAAGGCCACCAACAAGGAAATCAAAATCATGCACACCAAGTGCATGGGTCCCGACGATATGATTTCCAGCTTGTCAGGCGGCAACCAGCAGAAGGTCATCTTCGGCAAGTGGCTGGAACGGGAACCTCAAGTCTTTATGATGGACGAACCCACGCGTGGCATCGACGTAGGCGCAAAATACGAGATTTACGAACTGATCATCAATATGGCCAAGCGCGGCAAGACCATTATCGTCGTCTCTTCCGAAATGCCCGAGATCCTCGGCATCACCAACCGTATTGGTGTTATGTCCAACGGACATCTCTCCGGCATCGTCAACACCAAAGAGACCGATCAGGAAGAGCTTTTGCGGCTTAGCGCAAAATACCTGTAGTAGGAGAAATCGCTTATGGCATCAACAAGTACAAAAATTCTTACGGCTGAGCAGGAAGCAAAGCTCCGCCAGCCTATCGACGAATACGTCGGCAAAATTCAGGATCAGATCAATGACCTGCGCGAGGATGGCACCGACAAGGTGATCGAAATTCAAAGCGCGATCGACAGCCTGAAGCGGGATAAAATCTACACCGCTCAGGAGAAAGAAACCCGTATTCGGGAACTTCAGTCGGAGTTAGAGAAGGCCAAGGCGGTCGAGAACCGAAATAAAGATGCGATCGCCAAGCTGATTAGCGACGCAGAAAACTACTTAAAGGCCCATTTCAATACGGACTATTATCAGGCGGTCATCGCAAGCTGCAAGGACGAAAAGGTGCTTGCAGAGGAGAAATACCGCACAACGGTCGCCCAACTCAATCAGGAGCATCAGAGTACGATGTCCAAGCTCACCGATGCTCATGAAATCAAGGATGAAAAGTACGTACACAAAAACCGGCTCTTTGACGCCAAAATGCAGCGCGCAAAGAATCTGCAGCAGGTAAAAGACCGGCAGCACGCCGCTTTTGAACACAAGTTCCATCTTATCGACCTGTTGCGCATGTCCAAATTCTCGTTTGGTGAGTCCATGTCGCAGCGGTGGGAGAACTACAAGTACACGTTTAACCGTCGTGACTTCCTGCTGAAAAACGGTCTGTACATCGCTATCATCATCATCTTCATCGCCCTGTGTATCATCACCCCGCTGGTGAAAAACGTACAGCTGCTGACAGTGAACAACGTGCTGAACATTCTCCAGCAGGCTTCGCCCAGAATGTTCTTGGCGCTCGGCGTAGCAGGCCTGATTCTGTTGGCCGGCACCGACCTGTCCATCGGCCGTATGGTTGGTATGGGCATGACGGCAGCTACCATCGTTATGCACCAGGGCATCAACACCGGCTCTGTGTTCGGTCATATCTTTGACTTCACCAGCCTGCCGGCTATCGCCCGTGTTCTTCTGGCACTGATTGTGTGCATCGTGCTTTGCACCGTGTTCACCACAATTGCCGGCTTCTTCACGGCAAAATTCAAAATGCATCCTTTCATTTCCACCATGGCTAACATGTTGGTTATCTTCGGTCTGGTCACCTACTCCACCAAGGGCGTGTCCTTCGGTGCAATCGACCCGAATATCCCCAGCATGATCATCCCCCGCATCAACAACTTCCCCACCATCATTCTGTGGGCGGTTGCCGCGGTAGTCATCGTGTGGTTCATCTGGAACAAGACCACTTTCGGCAAGAACCTTTACGCTGTCGGCGGCAACCCTGAATCCGCCGCTGTATCCGGTATCTCCGTATTCTGGGTCACTGTAGGCGCGTTCGTTATGGCCGGTATCCTGTATGGCTTCGGCGCTTGGCTGGAATGTATCCGCATGGTGGGTTCCGGCTCTGCGGCTTACGGCCAAGGCTGGGAAATGGACGCCATCGCGGCCTGCGTAGTAGGCGGTATCTCGTTCACCGGCGGTATCGGCAAGATCTCCGGTGTTGTCGTGGGCGTATTCATCTTCACCGCCCTGACCTACTCGCTTACCACGCTGGGTATTGACACCAACCTGCAATTCGTATTCTCCGGCATCATCATTCTGGTAGCCGTTATGCTGGACTGCCTGAAGTATGTGCAGAAGAAATAAGCAATCCATCTGTTAAAAGCGAAAAGCCGCTGCAAGGCAACTATAAAGGTCCCGCCTGCTTGCAGCGGCTTTCTGTTACGCTAACCCCCAAAAACGTATACTGTGTTTAAAAACATCGTTCCGGTCTACCGAGACGAGAAGGAGTGGATATACCATGCAAAAATTAAGCGATGTACGCCGCGCACTGGACGCCGGAGAGCTGAACGCTCCTCTGTCTGAGTTGCTCTATGATGATCTGACTGCCGCTCGGCAGCGCATAGCGAAATTACTCGATGCCTTTCAACAATGCTTTAGTGCCCAAGATGATACCCCTGTCGCTCTGTGCTCCGCCCCCGGCCGCACGGAGATTGGCGGCAACCATACCGACCATCAACACGGCCGCGTTCTGGCCGGCGCGGTCGATTTGGACTTTTTGGCCTGTGCCAGCCCAAATGGCACCAATACCATCCGTTTCCAGTCCGAGGGCTGGCCGATGGTAGAAGTGAATCTGGATACGCTGGATCCCAAGGAGGAGGAAAAGGAAAGCACTGCCGCTTTGGTTCGCGGTATGGCAGCTCAGGCGGCACAGAAAGGCTACCCTGTAGCCGGCTTTGATGTGTATGCTACATCCAGCGTACTGCCCGGCTCCGGCCTGTCCTCTTCTGCGGCATGCGAAGTACTTCTTGGTGTCATTGAGAACCATCTGTTCTGCCGGGATGAGCTCGACCCGGTAACGATTGCACAAATGGGTCAGAAAGCGGAAAACGTGTATTTCGGCAAGCCCTGTGGCCTGATGGACCAGACTGCATCCTCAGTTGGAGGCGCTGTCACCATCGACTTTAACGATCCCTCTGCTCCGATTGTCCGGGCACTGAAGGTAGATCTGGACAGCCTTGGCTATGCTCTGTGCATCATCGACTGCGGTGCAGACCATGCCGACCTGACGGACGAATACGCCGCGGTTCCCAGAGAGATGAAAACAGTGGCCGCTTTCTTCGGCAAAGAGGTGCTGCGTGAGGTGGATGAAGCCGATGTACTCGGCAATCTGCCCGCACTTCGTAAAGCGGTAGGCGATCGCGCCGTACTTCGCGCACTGCATTTCCTGGCCGATAACCAGCGAGTAGCGGAGCAGGCCGACGCGCTGGCCAACGGCGATATGGATACCTTCCTCGCACTGGTGAACCAATCCGGCCACTCCTCTTGGGAACTGCTGCAAAATATCACTCCTGCCGGTGCCGTGCAGGAACAGTCCATGGCGGTTGCGCTGACGGTCGCGCAGCGCGCGCTGAACGGCCGCGGTGCCTGCCGCGTACACGGCGGTGGCTTTGCCGGAACCATTCAGGCTTTTGTCCCGCTCGACCTGCTGGCAGCATTCCGCAGTGAGATAGAGGGCGCACTGGGTGCCGGATGCTGCCATGTGTTGCGGATTCGCCCTGTGGGCGGCACAGTCCTCTGGTCCTGAACAATACAACTGCTTTGATGTGAAAGGAGCGCACTTGTAACATGGCAATTTTAGTGCTGGGCGGGGCCGGCTATATCGGCTCCCATACCGTATATGAGTTGATTGACGCAGGCCGCGAGGTCGTGGTAGCCGACAATCTGCAAACCGGTTTCCGTGCCGCAGTTCATCCGAAGGCAAAGTTCTATGAGCTGGATATTCGAGACCAAAAAGCGCTGGACACCCTGTTTGAGACCGAGCAAATTGACGGCGTTATCCATTTCGCTGCCTCCTCTCAGGTCGGGGAATCCATGTCCAATCCGCTCAAGTATTATGACAACAACCTCCACGGCACTATGGTGCTTCTCCAGTCCATGGTGGCGCACGGCATCGATAAAATCGTTTTCTCCTCTACCGCCGCAACCTACGGTGAGCCGGAGCGCGTGCCGATTCTGGAGGACGACAACACCTGCCCCACCAACTGCTATGGTCAGACCAAACTGGATATGGAGCATATGATGGGCTGGGTATCCCGGGCGCATGGCCTGAAATATGTAGCGCTGCGGTATTTCAATGCCTGCGGTGCGCACGTCTCGGGCCAGATTGGCGAAGCCCATAATCCGGAAACCCACTTGATTCCGCTTATCCTTCAAGTGCCCTTGGGTCAGCGAGAGATGATCAACGTGTTTGGTGACGATTACCCCACCAAGGACGGCACCTGCATCCGCGACTACATTCACGTTACCGATTTGGCGCAGGCGCACATTCTGGCGCTGGATTACCTGATGAACGGCGGTGAAAACAACGTATTTAATTTGGGTAATGGCGTAGGCTTCACCGTCAAGGAGGTCATCGACGTGGCCCGTGAAGTCACCGGCCATCCGATTCCCGCTAAAATGGCTCCCCGCCGCGCCGGCGACCCGGCACAGCTCATCGCCTCTTCGGAGAAAGCGGTTCAGGTGCTGGGTTGGAAGCCCGAATACAATAACCTGTCCACCATCGTGGCCTCCGCATGGACCTGGCACAAGGGCCATCCCCACGGCTATACGGAGGGTTGAGCATGGAACGTGACACAGCCATTGCCATGCTGGTGACCTATGCGCTGCGCAAAGGTCTTATCCAGCCCTGTGAGGAGATCTGGGCGACAAACGCTTTACTGGGCGTGCTCAAGCTGGACAGCTATACTCCTCCGGAGACGGAACTGCCGGAAGATATTGATTTGACCTCTGTTTTGGACGCCCTCATGGATGACGCCCATGCACGAGGCGTCTTGGAGGAAAACTCCATTGTCTACCGCGATCTGTTTGATACCGCGCTGATGGGCGCGCTCACCCCCCGCCCCGCGCAGGTCATCGACACCTTCCAATCCCTGCGGCAGGAAAGCCCTGAGAAAGCCACCGATTGGTATTACCGCTTCAGTCAGGATACCAACTATATCCGCCGCGACCGCATCGCAAAGGATGTACAGTGGAAGGCGCCCACCGAATACGGTGAGCTGGACATCACCATCAACCTGTCTAAGCCGGAGAAAGACCCCAAGGCCATCGCTGCGGCTCGCAACATGCCGGCTTCTGCCTATCCCCGCTGCCTGCTGTGCGCGGAAAACGAAGGATACGCTGGTCGGGTCAATCATCCTGCCAGACAGAACCACCGCATCGTTCCCATCACCATCAACGACTCGCCGTGGTTCCTCCAGTACTCCCCCTATGTGTACTATAACGAGCACTGCATCTGCTTTAACGCGGTCCACACCCCGATGAAGATCGACCGGGCGTGCTTTGCCAAGCTGCTGGACTTCGTGGGACAGTTCCCGCATTACTTCGTCGGTTCCAATGCCGACCTGCCTATTGTTGGCGGCTCTATTCTGGCGCATGATCATTTCCAGGGTGGACGGTATACATTCGCTATGGAGAAAGCGCCGATAGAGACTCCCTTCTCCTTCCCCGGTTATGAGGATGTGCAGGCAGGTATCGTTAAATGGCCCATGTCGGTCATTCGTATCACCGCCGCAGATCCCCAGCGTCTGATTGAGTTGGCCGACCGTATCCTGACGCTGTGGCGCGGCTATACGGACGAGACCGCGGTCATCTATGCGGAAACAGATGGCGAGCCGCATAACACCATCACCCCCATTGCCCGCCGTCGCGGCAGCGACTACGAATTGGATCTGGTGTTGCGCAACAATCTCACCACCCCGGAGCATCCCTTGGGACTGTATCATCCGCACGCAGAACTCCACCACATCAAGAAGGAGAACATTGGCCTCATCGAAGTAATGGGGCTGGCTGTCCTCCCTGCCCGTCTCAAGACTGAGCTGGCTGCTGTGGCGCAAAAGCTGGTCTCCGGTGATGACTTAGAGGCTGATCCCCTCACCGCTTCCCATGCAAGCTGGGCTATGGGCTTCCGCGATAAGTATGATCTGACCGCAGACAATGCGCTGGACGCGGTATATAAAGAGACTGGTTTGGTCTTTGCCAAGGTACTGGAGCATGCTGGTGTGTATGCCCGTACGACTGAAGGCAAGGAAGCCTTCCTCCGTTTCTTAAGGCAGGTGTAAAATATGACAGAATTCATGCGGCAACCCTTTGGTGTAACTGCTGACGGCCAAGCGGTAGATCAATGGACCATGCGCGCAGGCCAGTATGTGGCTCAGGTGCTTACCTACGGCGGCGTTCTGCGCTCCTTTACTGTCCCCGCCCCCGGCGGCGACCGGGATATTGTGCTGGGATATGACAGTCTGGCAGAATATGAGGCGCAGGACAAATATTTGGGCGCATTGGTCGGACGTGTAGCGAACCGCATCGGCGGCGCAGCCTTCGACCTCAACGGCGTCCACTATCCCTTGGCTGTCAACAACGGCCCCAACTGTCTCCATGGCGGCTTGCGCGGCTTTGACCGGGCAGTGTGGGAAGCGAAGCTCGATAATGATACTTTGGTTCTCACTCATGTCAGCCCGGCCGGTGAAGAAGGCTTCCCGGGCACACTGGAAGTAACGGTAACCTACGCTCTCACCGTTGATGGTGTACTCTCGCTGGATTATCAGGCAAAAAGTGATGCCGATACTCTGTGCAATCTGACCAATCACAGCTATTTCAACCTGCTGGGACACGCCTATGGCTCTCTGGAGGGCCAGCAGGTTGAAATCCGGGCGGATGCCATTACCGAAACCGATGCCGACAGCACGCCCACCGGCGTTCTGCTGCCGGTAGAAGGCACCCCTTTCGATTTACGTTCTCCACGGGACTTTTTGCAAGGGTTGGCGATGGAACATCCTCAGCTGACGCTGGGCAACGGATACGACCACAATTTTGTACTGCGTACCGCACCCGTCTCCCCTCTGGAACCGGTTGCACGAGTTACCGGCGGCGGCCTATGTCTGGAGTGTTGTACCACCCAGCCCGGTCTGCAGCTCTACACGGCAAACTATCTGGACGGCAGCCCCGGCAAGGAAGGCGCCAGCTATGGCCCGCGGTCGGCATTCTGTCTGGAAACGCAGGCTTGGCCAGACGCCATTCACCATACGAATTTCCCCTCTGTTGTACTTCCGGCAGGAGAAACCTATCACCATACCACCACCTACCGTGTAACGATGACCTGATTCCACAAGGAACCATCATACAAGAACAGCAAACCGGGACACTGCAACACGCTTTGCAGTGTCCCGGTTTTTTTGTGCCGCTTTAGAACTCCTACTGAAAAGCGAATAAAAACACACTTTATGGCACAAATTACCTCAAAAAGGAGGTACTTCTATGAACACAATGACACATGCAGCCCATGAGACGCTCTCACCAACAGCGCAGGGAACGCAGACCTGCATCGGTGCTGGCACATTTATCGTCAGACGACAGTATGTTGGCAACGCTCCCGCCCTCGACCTGCTCCGACAGCGCGTACAGCGGGCTGCGCACACAACATCATCCATTGACGAGCGAGTCGGCCCTGCGGTATAATCGACTGGTGAGCCGGTTCTGAAAGGAGCATATCACATGAGAACCGGTAATCTGAAACTTGTTTTTGCCTATCTTCGCCTCTCCAATGAGGAAGCGCGGAGCGGCGAATCCTCCAGTATTGCAAACCAACGGCAGATGATTCAGGACTATTGCCATCGCCACAGTATCACACTTGTGCAAGAGTTTGTAGATGACGGCTATTCCGGCGGCAATTTTGACCGTCCTGCGTTTCAGGCTATGCTGCGTCAGCTGCATGACGGCAAGGCCAATATGGTCATCACTAAGGACTTATCCCGCCTCGGGCGCGACATGCGCGAATCCAGCTACTATGCCGAGCAGTTTTTTCCGGAGCATGGCATCCGCTATCTGACCATCGCAGACAACTTCGACACCGCCCATGAAAACGTCATGGCACCGTTTCAATTTGCCATGAATGAAGTCTATCTGCGGGATGGCTCACGCAAGGTTAAGGATGTCTTGCGAAGCAAACGGGAAAACGGGCAGTACTGTGCTTGCCCGCCCTACGGCTACCGCAAAGACCCTGCGGATAAAAACCGTCTTGCCCCCGACGAACAGACTGCCCCCGTCGTGCGGCGCATTTTCGAGCGAGCGGCTGCCGGAGATTCCTCGCGTAAAATCGCGCTCGACCTGAATACAGATGGCATTATCCCGCCGCTCAAATACCGTGTACTGTTCCGTGATGATTTCAGCCCGGAAGGCGCCGCGCGCGCCTCTGACCTGTGGAACTACACTACGGTCAAGCGTATTCTGAAAAATCCGGTCTATCTTGGGCACACCATGCTTGGCAAAAGCCGCAAGGTCAGTGTCAAATCAAAAAAGAAGGTCGCAGTGCCACAAAGCGAGTGGTCGGTCACACATGACACACACCTTCCCTTAATTGATTCATTGCTCTACGAGAAGGCGCAACGCAATTTAGGTCATGGACGGCGCAGTACTTTGTCCCATGATGCCATCCGTAAAAGCATTTTTTCCGGCATTGTTCGCTGTGCGCGATGCGGTCATTCCCTGTGTTCCTGCGGTACGGTGTACAAGGGGGAGCGGGAGAAATATTGGTATCTGTCCTGCACCCATCAGCGCGGCGATATCGCCAAGCGCTGCGACGGCGTGCGCATCAAGTATGCCGACCTCATGGAAGTTGTGCGGCAGGATTTGAATACCTTGCTCGCGCTGACCGATGCGCAAGCCGAGGCTCTTGCCCGTATTGCAGTGGAAAAAGAGCAGGGGGCCAGCGGACACGCAGCACGCAAAGCTCGCTTACACCAAGCGCAGACACGCCTGTTAACGATAGACAAGATCATTGCCAAGCTGTATACGGACAACGCCGAAGGTCGGCTGGATGACGACCGACTGGCCCGCATGGTCGAAGCGCTTGAACAGGAATCCGCCTCCCATCAGGCCGTCCTCACAGAGCTATCGCAAACACTTCCGAATCGTGAGGACACCGAAGCACGATTTCACCGTTTCTTTATGCTGGCCAAGCAGTGCAGTCACATCGACGTACTCGACCGCGAAACACTGCTTACCTTTATCGATCGCATCGAAGTAGGACCAAAGCAATTTGAAGGTGGACTGCGCAAAGCGACCCATCGCAATACCCCTTATCGCCAGGATATCCGCATCTTCTATCGTTTTATTGGTGAAATTCATGCCGAAAACGAACCGTTGTTGAAACAGTCCTGCGACCTATGACACGTTTCGTTTATACAAACCCTTTAAGATGACACAGGTACACCAAGGGAGGTTGGCGTCAACCTGAAGCAGGGCTATAACGGCGATCTGACTTCCCGTCAGGCCGGCTCGATCGGTGGTCAGATGGTCAAGAAGATGATCGAATCCTACGAGCAGAACCTGGCAAACCAGGGCTGATCTGAGGCAATAGAGAGCGCGCGGCTTCCGTAATAGCGGAAACCGCGCGCTTCTCTTTTTACTGACATGGTTTTATCCGATGACACATGTTGCCTGATGCAAAAAGCCCGTTCACCATACGGTGAGCGAGCTTTTTTTGCTTTATGCTACAATACAGCGCATCACGCTTTACCAGTTTTACAACCTAACTTGTCTTAGCCGCGCCACTGCGCAAAAATCTGCTCCGCATCGGTTGCGCTTGGCGCTGCCACCAGCTTATCCGCCAACTCCTTGCACTCTGCATAAGAATATGCCGCCAGATCGGCCTTCGCCGCCAGCATTGCGGAAGCGGACATGGACAGATTGGTTACACCCAGACCGCAGAGCACCGGTGCCATGCCCGGCGTACCGGCCATTTCGCCGCATACACCGACCTCGATACCATTCTCATTGGCTGCCTTGGCCGTCATTGCAATCAGGCGCAACACGCCCGGATGCAGCGGACGATACAGATAGGAAATCTTCTCATTGATGCGGTCAACCGCACAGGAGTACTGAATCAGGTCATTCGTACCAATCGAGAAGAAGTCAACCTCCTTGGCCAGCATATCCGCGCAGACAGCCGCCACGGGAATCTCCACCATGATGCCGACCTTGACATCCGGATTATGCTCCACACCCTCAGCTGCCAGCAAGTCCTTCGCCTGACGGAGAATCTGCTTGGCATTGCGGATTTCCTCAATCGAGGAGATCATCGGGAACATGATGCGTAAATCGCCATACTTTGCCGCACGAAGCAACGCGCGCAGCTGTGTCAGGAACAGATCGGTTTTGTTCAGGCAGATACGGATTGCACGATAACCAAGGAAAGGATTCTGCTCCTTCTCCAGCTCGAGCGCGGGCACTTCCTTATCGCCGCCGATATCCAGCGTACGGATAATGACCGGCTTGCCCGCCATGGTTTCACACGCCTTCTTGTAGGCCTCGAACTGCTCTTCCTCGCTCGGAAGATCGTCGCGATCCATAAATAGAAATTCGGAACGGAACAGACCGACGCCTTCACCGCCGAGCTCCGCCACGCGGACTGCATCGTCCGGCGTACCGATGTTGCCCTCAATCACAATACGACGGCCGTCGCTTGTAGCGCCCTGACAATCCTTAAACTTGGCCAGCATCGCGCGGCGCTCGTCCTCCGCCTTTTTCTTCTCCGCAAACTGCGCCAGTGTTTCCGCATCCGGGTCAACCACGACTTCGCCTGCCACGCCGTCAAGCAGCAGATCCGCTCCATCCTCAATACCGTCCACCTTTTCGCCTGCGCCTGCGATAGCCGGAATACCCATCGAGCGCGCCATGATCGCGGAATGGCTGGTACGGCCACCGATACGGGTGATAAAGCCAACAACCGGCTTTGAGCCGATCTTCGCCGTGTCAGACGGCGTCAGGTCGTTGGCAATGATAATGCACGGTTCGGTAATCGAATCAATCGCATTATCCGCAATGCCCTTGAGGTTTTTAAGCACGCGCTTGGAAATATCCCCGATATCCGCTGCGCGCGCCTGCATGTACTCATCATCCATCGCACGGAACATTGCCTGAAAATTTTCGCAGTTGACAAAGCAGGCATACTCCGCGCACACCTTATCCTCTTCCACCAGATTGGTCATACCCTCGATAAAATCCGGGTCATCCAGCATGAGCAGGTGCGCGTCAAAGATTTCCGCTTCCGCCGCACCGATATTTTTTTCCGCTTCATCGCGCAATGCCTCAATCTGTTTTTTCGCATTGGCCACAGCGTCAGTCACGCGTTTCTGCTCGGCCGCAACATCCGTGATGCTGTCTTTGACGACCGTCAAATCCTCCTCCTTGATGACCAAGGCCCTGGCATGTGCAAGCCCCTCCGAAACGCCAATCGCTTTAAACTTGACCATAGCCGTATCCTCCTGTTTTCTTGTATTTCTTATACAAAAACCATATGTTTCTCTTAAATTACATTGTATAATATTTACGCTCTTTCGTCAAGTACACAGAAC
The DNA here is from genome assembly GCF_052117205.1 of Candidatus Agathobaculum pullicola. Lineage (NCBI taxonomy): Bacteria > Bacillati > Bacillota > Clostridia > Eubacteriales > Butyricicoccaceae > Agathobaculum > Candidatus Agathobaculum pullicola. The sequence goes on from NZ_JBQKJP010000002.1 coordinate 79,230, forward strand.
ATTTTTCCGAAAACTTGCAAGAATTAAAAATTTTTTGTACCCAATAGCCTATTTTCTGCTATACTTATACCATTGCACATACCAACTACTACAGGAGGAATGACAACCATGGCAAACCGCTGCACCCATATTCCCGAAATTATGCTGCCCCGTGCGGGTACGGATCTTTCCAAATGGGCAGTCATCGCTTGCGACCAATATACTTCCCAGCCAGAATACTGGGCCGAGACCGACCGCACGGTTGGCGATGCGCCTTCCACGCTGCGTCTGACGCTGCCCGAAGTCTATCTGGAGCAGGATGATGTTGCCGAGCGCACCGAGAAAATCCATCACACGATGCGTCGTTATATCGAGGACGGCACGCTGCGTACGCTGCCCGCAGGCGTCATCCTGACAGAGCGTTGGTCTGGCGGCAGTTGCCCGCGCCGCGGCATTGTGCTGGCGGTCGATCTGGAGGCCTATGAATACACGCCCGGTTCCGCTTCGCTCATCCGTCCGACCGAAAAAACCGTGGTCGAGCGCATCCCGCCGCGTCTCAAGGTCCGTCAGGGCGCGTGCATGGAACTTCCGCATATCATGATTCTGATTGATGACCCGGAGCGCAAAATCATCGAGCCGCTATTCGACCAGACCGAGCAACTGGAAAAGGTGTACGACACCGACCTGATGCAGAACGGCGGCCACATCACCGGCTGGTTCCTCCCCAAAGGCGCACAAACCGATACCATTGAAGCGGGACTGGAAGCGCTGTGCGACCGCGAGACATTTAACCGCAAATACGGCTGCACCGACGCACAGGCCCTACTGCCCTATGCCGTAGGCGACGGCAACCACTCGATGGCAACCGCCAAGGCCTACTGGGAAGAGGTCAAAGCCGGACTGTCTGCCGAAGAGCAGGCGACTCACCCCGCGCGTTTTGTTTTGGTTGAGGTAGTCAACATTCATGACGAGAGCCTGATCATTGAGCCGATTCACCGTATTCTGTTCGGTGTCGATACCGATGAACTGCTGAGCGGTCTGACCGCCTTCTACCAAGCACAAGGCTGCAAAGCTTATATCGCGGACGAAGCTCCCGCCGATACCACTGCCCATATTTTCCCGTTCAGCGCCGCAGACAAGACCGGTGTGCTTGTAGTGGAAAACCCCAAGTGGTCCATCCCGGTCGCCACCATGCAGACCGCGCTCGACGCTTATCTGGAAAACCACCCGTCCGCGCGCATCGACTATATTCATGGCGCGGATGTGGTCTGCAATCTGGCCGAAAAGCCCGGCAATCTTGGCTTTATCCTGCCGGATATCGCCAAAAACGACCTGTTCCGCGGCGTTGTTTTTGACGGCGTACTGCCGCGCAAGACCTTCTCCATGGGCGAGGCGCACGAAAAGCGCTACTATATGGAAGCGAAAACCATTGTCAAGTAACATTCTGTTCGCTATCGGACGCAGCCACACTGGCTGCGTCCTTTTTTGTCCAGTCAAGCACTGCCTCGTCCCCTTCTACCCGACAAAGCACGAACGCAGGCGCAAGCCCAAACGGACGGTTCGGCGCAAACAGGCAATGCAGGCGAAGTCCCTCCTGTATGCGTTCCGCTTGCACCGCACCGCTGTCCAGCAGTGCGTCCAGTACCGCATCGCCTGTCCGCAGCGGCGGCTTTCCATGGTCCGAAATCTTGGGTGCTGTGTCTTGTGGAGGATGCTCCGCCTGTGGCACCGCATTCTCTTTTTGCTGTGGACGCTCGGCCAGATAGAACGCTGTAGGCGGTCCTTGTGTACATCCCGCTACCTTGAGTGTCTCTTTGGACAGATGCCGCCGCAGCCGTAGTCTGCCATTTTCCGGCGCGGGCAGGCCAACCAGCAGCGGCGCGCCACCGATTTCCCCATAGCAGCGCAGCAGCGGCGCACCGGACGGTATTTCGCAATCCACCTCAATCTGTACACCGTATCCATCCGGCTCCCACAAAAGCCAGCCCACCGGTTTTCCTGCATATTCTACTGCCGCCCGCATTGCTGTACCTCCTCAAAAAAAACGCGTACCCTGCTTACAGGATACGCGTTTTGCTTTACCGATATGCCCTCAGCCCTGCACAGAGCCAAGACCAAAGCTGACCGCCAGCGCCTCGTCCACATGACGCATCGCTTTCTCATCCAGCGACCCCATTTTTTCCCGCAGCCGACGCTTATCCAGTGTACGGATTTGCTCGGTCAGGATAATGGAGTCCTTGGTCAGGCCGTAATTGGGCGCGCCGAGCGTAATATGCGTCGGCATTTTGGCCTTATTGATCTGCGATGTAATGGCGGCGGCGATCACGGTCGGGCTATAACGATTGCCCACATTGTTCTGCACGATCAGCACCGGGCGGATACCGCCCTGCTCACTGCCGACCACCGGGCTGAGATCGGCATAGTAAATATCTCCCCGTTTGATGCTGGTATCCACGTTGGTTCACACTCCGATGAAATAGATTTGCGGTTTGTCCGCAAACCTATTTTCCCCGCGCTGCGAAAAAATATAACAGTTGTCTGTCAATTCGCACAGATGCGGGTGGGAATTTCTTCCCGTTTCATCCTATGCAGCGCGCTGACCAATCGTCAACCGATATAAAACCGCGGCACGCGGCTGCTGGCCGCACAGATGACCTCATAGGAGATCGTACCTGCGGCCTCAGCGGTGTCTTCCGCCGTCCAAACTTCCGCCCCGAACACAGTCACCTCATCACCACGGCGCACTTCCACGCCGTCCGGCACGCGCACCATGCACATATCCATACAGATACGGCCGAGTACAGGCGCCTTTTGTCCGCCCAGCACCACATGCGCTTTGCCCGATCCTGCACGCAGAAAACCATCGGCATAGCCGATGGAGACCACTGCCACGCGGGTCGGCTCGTCCGTTTCATAGGTGCGGCCATAGCTGACTGTGGTGTGCGCGGGAATATCGCGCACCTGTACCACACGCGCCTTGACCGTCATCGCAGGCCGCAAATCCAGCACCGCCGGCACGGACACATCCGGGCGATATCCATATAGAATAATACCCGCGCGCGTCATGGTGCAGTGCATCCGCTCATAGTTCTGAATAGCGCCACTGTTAGCACAGTGCCGCAACGGCAGCTCCAGACCGCGCGCCTGCAAGTCATTGCACACATCCGCAAAGCGCTGATACTGCAATTCGGTGTACACTTGACCTTCCGGTACATCAGAAACTGCAAAATGCGTAAAAATACCCTCGGATACCAGCCCCGGAAGCGCGGCGCAGGACGCAATCCGCTCAACGGTCTGTTCACGCTCCCATGCGGGAAAGCCAAGGCGGGTCATGCCGGTGTCCAACTTGTAATGGACAGTGAGTTTTTCGCCTGTACGCACCGCAGCGTCGCTCAACAACCGCGCAGTTTCCTCGTCGTACACGGGCGCGGTGATATGCTGTCGGGCAATGGTGTCCATATCCGCTTCATCGACATAGCCCAAAATCAGGATAGGCTTTGTAATGCCGTTTTCGCGCAGCTCGACTGCCTCCGGCACGGTCGCGGCAGCAAAATATGGTGCGTCCATCGCTTGCAGGCGCTGCGCGACCGGTACGGCACCGTGTCCATATGCGTCCGCCTTGACCACACACAGTACAGGCGCTTTCGCCTGCTGACAAATCACATGATAATTGTGTTCAATCGCACCCAAGTCTACTTCAGCCCAAGTACGGTGTTTGCTCGGCTTCATATTGTTATTCATCCCCAGATTTATGTTTCCCGGTAGGACATCACCTGAATTTGCAGTACCCGTTCGCCGTCTGCATATAGTTCGGCGCAGACCGGCTGATATCCCTGCTTAGTGAGCCATACCTGCTTTTCAACCTTTCCATCATCGCTGTCCTGCGCAAAGCGCAGTACCAGCAGCTCCACGCCGCTCGTTTTTTCCGTCCAAACCTGTGCCGGCTCTGCGCGGCGCAGATCGTCCAGCAGGCAGAACAACGCATCGGCAGGCGTCAAGCCTACGCGCTGCGGCATTGCGTCATCCAACACGAGACCGTCATACTGCAAAACAAAAGAGGCGCTGTCCGTACCCGCAATCGTGCCGCCGATACCGGCAAGGCTGTCAGGCGCAGTGATAGTAAAAGCGTCGTTATCCTCCTTATTATAAACATATTTCAAAACCGCCTATTTGCTGGGCGAAAAGCCCTTTTGTCGTATTGCAAGTATATTGTAATTTAACTTTTGCATATCGGCTTTTTGGTTTCTGGAATATGTTCTGTACTATCATACACCGTTTGCCGAGCAGATGCAACCATGAAAAAGCCGCCCGATAGGACGGCTTTTCCTCAAAATCCTTGAAAAGCTTTGAACGGATCAAAGCCCTTCATGCTTATACTACTTTTCGCTCTGTTATTGCTTCCGCTTTTTCCGCTCGATTCCTGCTTTCTGCTCGAAACAACGCCCGCGCTCACAGTTCCATCATACACATATCCGCTCGCATTTCCATACTCCGGTATAATTGTCAGCGGATCAACAATTTTACCATCCTTCCATGCCTGCAAATCCAAATGCGGGCCGGTTGATATGCCAGTGCTTCCGACGGCACCGATCTGCTGTCCCTGTTCGACTGTATCTCCCGGCTGCAAACCGCTCTGTCCTTGCATGTGGTGGTATTCGGTCTCTGTTCCGTCTCCGTGGTCAATGTGTACCGTCCATCCGTATCCATTGACCCATCCCGAGCTTGTCACCTTTCCGCTTTTCACCGCCTGCACAGGCGTTCCCTCTGGCGCGGCAATATCAACCGCCTTATGCCAGCTTGACGCACCAGCCGTTGGAGATGTGCGCGGTCCGAATGAGCTGGAAAGCATGCCGCCTGCCACTGGATTGATTGCCTGTTGCGTGTCCGCGTTATACTTTGTCACCGTCGCACTCCCGAACGGGTTTGACTTCCATGATGTGTTTGTGCTCTGGTACAAATACGCCTTTTGCTGCTGCGTCAGTCCCGGCAGTAAATTCACAGCGGTTTCGGCCTCGCTCTGCTTGGCGCTTTCCTTTCCATCCTCATTAGTCGCAGCAAGCGCCACGCGGTACAGGATATAGGTTTCCGGCGCAATTCCCGCCTCCTTCGCCATGTATGCTTTACCCTGCCAGTCGTTCAGTTCCTTTCCTTCTTCTACCGCCTGCTCGTACTCGTTGGCAAGCGAACGCAGCTCGGCCTTTCCCGCATCGTTCAAGTCACTGTAAAAGCTATTGCCGGATAGATTCTTTTCGTACACCGATACATGGAACGGGTTTTTGCTCATGTTATCGCTATATGTCTGATACAAAACATCGCGTTGCTCGTCCGTCAAGCCCTGATACCCGCGTAGGATAGTGGCAACATTTCCCGCATTATCCGCTCCGGTCTTTGAAAATTCCTCTTCGTATGCTGCCACATCATCCTTAAACCGCACAAAATCGCTTGCATTGACCTTTCCCTTTGCAATACTCCATTTTTCCTGCTGTGTGTCACTCATCGAAGAAATCAGCACATAGTCCGCAATGGCTTGCTTTTCGCTGTCGGAAAGCGCGCTGTCCTTCATGACCTCATCCAGCACGATACCGCGTGCCTCATCAGCGCTATATTGATTTTTGTCAAACCTATCCTTTGTTCCCTTTACTTCGCTCAGACGATCGTCCCATTGCACGAACTGATCAACCGTCAAGCCGGACTCAAGCGCAGCGCGCGCAGCATCCTGCCTATTTTCGTTTATATACTGTCCCAGTACAAAGCTGTTGCGGTCTGTATAATCTGCCGGCATCTCATCCTCTCCGCTGACAATCAACGCACTGTCGATTGCCGCTTTCTGCTCCGGTGTCAGCTTTTCATTGTCAAACAACGCCATGCGCTGCTGTTCTTTCACCGTCTGCACCGTGTTTCCCTCAGCATCCTTTACGCTTTCAAACCCTCGAATGCTCAAAATCGCTTCCATCGCGTCGCGCGGGTTTACACCCATATTATCGCGCAGATTGTCGTATGCGCTTGTCTCATCCGCACTAAGTCCCTTAAAACCACTATCAATATACTGCTGCGCCTCGTCGCTCGACCACTTGCCAAACAGCATTGTTTTTGCGTAATCCATTGGACTTTGACCATAGGCAGGGAATTGCAGTTGCAAATTTCCTTGATTGTCATAAGCATAGCTTCCGCCCGCTTTCACGGTTGCAAACCCTTCAATCGCCTTCTTTGCTGCGCCTCCACCGAACGGCGGCAGAAGATAAGTCGCCGGTTTTGCCAGCTCCTTTGCAGCGGTTTGCAATCTTTTTTCACCGCTCCATTCCACGCCAAACAAGCCGGGTATTGCCGCTTTCCCAAGGTTTGCAAAGTTTGGGATTGCCGAGCTAATCGGCACACGGCCTCCATCAAACAGAATGCCTCCGATAAATGGAATTTGCCCTCCGATGTCCTCGACCAATCCGGTCACACGTTCGGCTGCCGTTTTTTCTTCGTCCTCATCGTCTCCCAGTCCGAGCGCATCCGCAATCATGCCAATAGGATCTAACGCAGAATCACGCCCGGTCAACTGACTGTACAGAAGATTGTAAAAATACGCACCCGCGAACACCTTTGTATATGCCCACGCCACTGCGGCAACTCCTTTTTGTCTCTGTGCCTTTGGCATATCCTTGAACAAATAGGAAAGCTGATTATTTACCTCTGTTTGGAACATGGTAAACACTTTTCGCACCGGGTTTGTCGCGTTAAATACGGTCGGCACTGCTCCCTTAGAGCGATCTGCCATCAGCGAAGCAGTAAAAGCATCAGCGTCATCAATTGCATCCGACACACTCATTCCTTTTGCAATATTCTGATTGTATCTTCCTCGGTGAATGGTGTTTGCCGTGAAATGGTCGATCAGTTCCATCGGCGCACCGGAAATATCGCTTACCTTGCGCGTGAGTGTCCTGTCAAGCTGCTGCGATCCATAACGATTGGTTAAAAACGTAGAAGCGTCTACATATCCATCATCCTGAATGCCTGATTTGACGGTCTGATACATACCCCTCAACAGATTCGGCACAGACACCTCGCCGCTTGCCTGCGTGATCGGGATGAAGTTTGTCAGCCACGAACCGGGATTGAGCGAAATCATATTTGCCGCGACGCGGCCCTCCAAGTTTTTCGCCAGAGTATATACTTGACGGTTTGCAAAATCCTCCCATCCGCGATCCTCTCTGCTTTTCTTTCCTGCAAGATTATCTGTATACCGGCGCAGCTCCGTTACAAACCGACCCATTCCCATTCGCTTCTGATTCTGTATATCAGCAATCAGCTTTTGCACGGTCGTTCGATTGTCATCATATACCTTTTCGATTTGTTCCCGCTGTGACAGCGCATCCAAATTTGCATCTGCTTTTATTTTGTCGATCTGTGCTTTAACGCCTTCATCCGAAAGCGTATATCGCACCTGATCCTCAAGCGCGCGCAGCTTCTGGATGCTGTCTGTCAATGTAATAACATCGGCAGCAGTCTCAACATAGCGGTCAAAACCCGCTACCGCGTCATAATCCGTGATTTCTCCTTCTCGTTGCAGAAGATTGCCGAACCACTTTTTGCCCGGTCGGAACGTGTCAGTTAAACCGGCTATATCGGTCGGAATATTGACCGACGAATCTTTTCCCAACCCCAGCGCAAAGCGTACCTTGCCAAGCAACGTATCAGGCGTATCCTTCACAAAATGCGGCGCATAGTTCTGTCTGAATGGTGCAGGCTCTTGTCCAGTCAGCAGCAGCGTTCGATTGATTGCATTATACAATTCATTGTAAATAGAACGAAACTCCTCTACCGCGCGGCTGATTTTCGCATCCATTTCCGGTGTCAAATTGATTTTGTTGTTTTGGATGTACTCCGCCGCTGCTGCGTCCTCCTTTTCCAGCCGCATCTGCGTCAGCGCGCTCTCATGCTTGTTTAATTTCAGTGCTTTCACACGGTCACGCAGTTTGTTTTTCAGTCTGTTCCCCTGCGCAACCGCCTTATGCACCGGCGTGATATACTCCCTGATGATGCTTTCCGCCTCTGCCTGATGCTCTTTTCCAAATATATCTCGGATATTGCGCTCCATGGTTTCGCGCTGATACAGCCCACCAAAGCGTTTGTCCTTAGCATATGTTGCGATAGCATCGGCCGCTTTCTGCGCATCGGTCTGCATCTCATCCGCCCTTTCAGCAAAATACTGCCGAATGGGCTTGTCAGCTTCACGCACCTGCCGCAATACACTACCATATAATCGCGCATTCTCCGGATTATCTGCCTCTGCCCATTCTTGACTGTTTACGCCAGTCCGAGCAGCATTTTGTGCCATATCAATATCATGCTGTGTCAGCGTCAAACCGGAAAGTGTTTGTTCTGCTTGCTTCTCGGCGGCGCGCTTATCTGTCCAAGCCTGCATCAACTCAGAAACAGTATCCGCGCGCTCCTGTTCTGCTTGCTCCTGCACCGCCTGATTTCTCGCCCGCTCCTGTGCTTCCAGCATGGCCGCCTCTGGACTGAGGCCATATTGGAACGCTGCGTCTGCCGGCACTTGCACATTTGGCGCAGTCTGCTCGGTTGTCCCGGCCTGTGCTGCCGGCGCGGTGGTCTTTGCTGCGGCTTCCTGCTGCACGCGCTGCATTGCTTCCTCTGCCTGCTGAATTGCCCGGTCGCGGATCGGCCCGGGCAGAAGGGTTTCTGCCTGCCGCTTCTCCGCGTCCAGTTCGGCCAGCCTGCGCCCAAGCGCTTGGGAATTTGCCGCCTGCTGGTCTGCGCTGTCGATTGCTTCGGACAAGCGCGACATGTCCTCCAGCATGGCCTGCTGTGTTTCCGCATCCGCGCCCCAGTATCGTGTCTGAAGCTGCCCCAAACGGTTTTGCAGCATTTTCACCGGTATACCCATGTATGGATTTGATTCTATTCCGCGCGGGCTGCTGCCCTCCTGAATAATTTCTGTCCTCGGCAGTAATGTTTCACCCTGCGCCGTCTGCATGGCCTCCTGCGCCATCCTCGCGCCCGCATCGGCCTCTTGCACGTTCATGCTCTCCGGTATGCCGACGGTTGGCCCTTGTTGTGTCCGCGTCCCGCCGATCACCGTGCCAGCCGTGCCGAACACGCCGCCGCTTACCATGCCGCCGAGCGCGCTTTGTGCCAGCTCCGCAAAAGAAAACTCCGCGTTCGGGTCGTTTGCCGCCAGATCGGCGGCATAGTTCATCAGGTAGCTGGCGCTTTCCTCGCCCGCTTCAATGCCCATCTGCCGCAGGATATTGCGCACCGCGCTCGTTCCGCCACCCTTGAGCAGCTTTGCCATCTCGTCCAGCGGCAGCTTCTCGGTCACGGCCTCGATGATGCCGGATGTAAGGCCGCGCCCCAGTGCCTCATCCGGGCTTACTCCTTGCGCATTGAGTTCTGCCGCTCGTTGTCCGGCTGCACTTGCCCCCATCAATGCCATGCCCGCAACCGGTCCTGCTCCGGGAATAGCCGAAAGCGCCATCGTCGGCGCATTTCCCGCAATACTGATGCCGGTATTGGCCAGAAAACGCGGCACATCCGCAAGGCCCGCCGTCGCGTTCGCCTGCGCCTCTGCCGCCTCGCGCAGCATCGTCTGTCCCCACTTATTCTGGTCTACCGGGGTTTTCACTGCCAAAGCATCCTTTTGCTTGATTACCTCTTGCAGCTCATTATAGACTTTCATGTACTCCACAACAGAGGACACGTCTTGCCCCTTCTTTTGCATTTCCTGCAACTGAGCATTTAACCTCTGCTGCTCCTGCTCCAGCTTCACATATTCCGGGTTTTCCCTGCTTTTCTCAAGGTTTTCCCTTCGTTGATCCGATGTCTCGACCAATGCCGGAAACGCCGCAACAGCCCTTTTCCATACCGCTTCAACCCCCTGCCCCAGCCGGTCTGCCGCCTCTCGCATTTGGATATTCTCGGCAACATAGGCAAGCGTTGTCTCATCCGCACCTGCCGCGCGCAGCTTTTCTATCGCGTCATTGTCGCTTACCGTAAAGCGTGCATTCGGCCCGGTTGACCGCGCGCTGTACTGCAAACCATATTGCCGCATAATATTCTGCATCTCATCAGCCAGCGCCTGACGTGCATTATCCCTTTTGCTGGTGTCATTGTCACTCCATGTCTCTGCCGATCGGCTGTACAGGTCTGCCATTGTCTTATGTGCGTCAATACCGCGCTGCGTTTCGCTCTTCTGTCCCAAAACCGTGCTGCTTGTGGCAAATTTTCCAGCTGTGCTTGCCCGCTGCCCGGCCGAAGTTCCGTAAAGCATCTGCGTCGGCAACGAATAGTTTTTCCCGGTTTTGCTGTCAAACGTCACGCCGGTGCTCGGGTCAAAGGACAGTCCCAACCGCTGCCGGATCGCGTCATTCTGCTGTTGCAAACTTTCCCTCTTGGCTGTGTCCGTTGTCCCGTGCCACATAATTGAATTGCGCTGCAAATTGCGCATGTCGTTTGCGTTTTGCACCACTTTTTGCCCGACCGACTGCACCGTTTTTGCCACGTTCCCCAGCTTTTGAAAAGAGGAAAGCCCGGTTTGCTGTTTGGGCGCGCTCTGCGTGACGGTGTTCGTCTTTGTCCCGCCGCCGGATGATTTTGCGGCGTTCTTTGTTGTCGTGTTGGTTTTCGGCTTAGCCGACTGCGCCGCATTATTCAGCTTTTGCGCCGTCTGCTGAAAATTACTTTGCTTAAAAGCCTGTTCCAGTGCTTTTTTCTTTTTGCGGTTCTCTTCCAGCTTGTCCCTGCTGTATCCCATCGTTCTGCTCCTTTCCATCAAAAAGGGCGGCGGTTATCCCCGCCGCCCTTTCGGTGTGTTATGAAATTCCTAACTGACCAAGTTGATACTTTTTGTATTTATTGGTGAGCTGAATTTCTTCGATCTGTGCATTGAGATATTCCAGCTGTTTCTCCGCTGTCTGCCGGTCGATCTTTCCATTGGCAAGATCCTCTTGTATCTGCTGCCTTTGCATCTCAAGCTGCTTCTGCTGAGTGTTATAATTCTGGCTGTTCTCAATGCTCCACTGCCGCAGCGATGCAATATCCTTGGCGCTGGCGTATCCGGTTTCCGCAATCTGCGCCATCACCTGTTGAATCGCCTGCAATCGCTCCAGATCGTTGGTGTATTCCGCTTGCGCCGCCATTCGCTCCAACTCTGCAATGAGTTCGGTTTGCGTGGTCGAGTTGTTGTTCAGCGCGTTCTGATAGGTGTTTCCCGCCTGAATCTGGCTGGTTTCGGTCAGGCCGGATGACAGCAAACCATTTGCGGCCAGATTCTCCGCAAGGCTTCCGTTTGGCTTAATGGCCGTCATATATGCCTTTTCCGCAGCTGCATTATTCAGCGCCGTCTGCTTGGCCGCATCCTCTTTCTGCGCGTCAATGTTGGCTTGCATCTGCCCCAGCGCCGCCTGATACTGTGCGTTGATATTATCCAGTTGCTGTTGCTGCTGTTGTTGATTTTGTGCCGCTGCGTTCTGCAAATCGGCTATAATTTGATCGCTTTCGGCCTTTTGGTTTGCCATGTCTGCAATGGTATAGCCCATTCCTGTCGGAATGAATTGCGACCCATCAACGCCACCTGAATAGCCGTACTGCGCACGGATGGATTCTGCTGCATCATGCTTTTGATTGAACAAATCCGTGTCTCCAAGCCTTTTTGCTTCGCTTGCCTGATTTTTCAGCTGCTGCAGCTGGTCATAGACCTGCGGATAATATTTCTGCAAGTCCGCATCATTGTAAACGCCCAGCGGCTTATAGGTCCCGCCGGATGAGCTTGTGCCGGATGAACTGCTCCCCGACGAGGAATTCCCTGGCAGATATTGCGAATAGAGATTCGTCGTCTTGTTATCCCCGCCATACCCGGCATTGATTTTATTATTACGCTGCTGCTCCAGCTGCGCAGCCAACGTATAGTTACCTTTTGAAACCGCGTCATTGATCTGCGCTTGATAGTCCGTGTTTTTGTCAAACCCGGTCGAACTCGAACTGCTGGAACTGCTCGAACCGGAACTGCTTCCGCTGCTCGGCCGGCTGGAACTGCTCGAACTGGAACTGCTCGAACTGCTCCCCGAACTCGTGCTGCTGCTCGGTTTCTTGTTGCTGGACATTGCGCTGTTCACCGCGCTCGCCGCGGCACCCGCCATACCTGCAATTAACGATGCCAAACCCATACTTTTTAACCTCCTGTTTTTAATTCTTACAAAACATCGCCTTGCTTTAAGATTCACTATACACGCACAAAACGCACAGCCCGTAGGCCGCTATCCTCCTTCCCGCGCCGTGCGCGGTTTCAATGAGCGAAACGCACTGTGCGTCCCTTTTGTCTGAGTATACACGCACAAAACGCACAAAACGCACAAACTCTCTTTCCCGCAAAAAAATAAAGGCGGTTTCCCGCCTTTACTTCTAATCCGTTATTTCTCTCGTAATTCTCGCAATTTCGTCCATGGCAAGCCGCAACTGCTCATTTTCATGCTGCACTGCTGCGGGCAGCTTGGGCAGCTCTGCCGCCGCGGGCAGCGCCGTATCCGGCGTTCCCTCGCCCAGCAGCTCCCACCGCAGTTTTGCCATGCCGCTTTCATAGATGATGCAAATACCCTTGCCGACGCTGTTCACACGGTTATAAAACTTAAATTCGCCCAGCTCATGGTTTCTCAGCGTCTCCCAGTCTATCCCGTTCATATAAACCGTAGGACGCCCCCGGAACAGCTCTTTGATTTTTTCCTTTTTCACGCCCAACAGCCGCGCCGCCTCGTCGATTCGGATGCACCCGCGCCCCATCCACTGGTGCGGCAGGTCTGCCGCAGGCCGCGCACGATAGCCGCCTGTCCTTCGGATTTCGGGCAGCACCTCGTCAAACAGCCATTTTTCAAACTGTTGGGCTTTTGGCAGGCGAGAGCGGATGATCAGCCGCCACACGTCACCCTCTGGAATAAAGTTCACCTGTGCTGTCTTATTGGGATTTTGCGGATGTGGTACCTCCCGTTTTGAGAGGGACTTACAATGCTTCTGTATCGCTCCATATGGATTAGTATATCCAAGCAGCTTTGCGCACTCCGTTGCCGGAAACCACTCTTTCCCGTCTTCCAACAGAATATCCAGCTTGCCGAAATCGCTGTTGGAAACCGTCAGCATACTTCCGTTCACACCGTCGCCCCCTTCCGGGAGTAAACGTACATTCCTTGCAATCCTTGCAGCAGATCAAAAATCACATCGCCTTTGTATCCCGTCAGCGCCATACCTCGCTCGATTTCGTCGCAGGCTTTCACAAACTGCTGTTCTCGTTCTCGGTATTTTGCTTCTCGTTGTGTCTTCTCTGGCATAGATACAATTTTCAATGCTGTATTTTCCATAATATCCTCCTGTTCGTCGTTGACCAACAGGCAGGCACAGTGCTATAATATTTATGCCCTCCTGTTGGAGTGGTTTTTGGGGACACTCGTGTATCTCTGTGGTGGGGAGAACGAGTGTCCTTTTCATTCTTCTTTATCGCTATTCTGTCTAATAATATCATTCACAAAATCCAAAATACTTTGTGCTTGCGCCACCTGTTCAGAAGTAATTGAACTATTTCCGGGCGCTGCTTTCCATTTGATTGGATCGGATTCATCTAAGTCTTTTTGAATTAGACCGACTATATAATCTTTTAATGTTATGTCGATTTCAGCGATCCTAATTTTAACTCTCTTATACAGTGCTTCATCTACACGAATAGCGATAGATCGTTCTGGCATTATTCCACCTCCTTTGTTTGCATTATATCATGCATGCATCCGTCAATACAAAATATAAAAAAAGGGCAGGATTTCTGCCGAAAATACACGCATAATATGCGTGTATTTTTTTGTTGACAAACGCGCATATCATGCGTATAATATTAGTGTAAGGAGGGCATAATATGAAAACAAAGGATTTAATTGCCCTGCTGGAACGCAATGGATGGCGTTTCAAGCGGCATGGTGCCAACCATGATGTTTATGTAAAAGGAAAGGAGCGTGAAAGTATCGTCCGCCATCGGGAAACTGATGAAGAACTTGCAAAAGCAATCATTCGGCGGCGCGGGCTGAAATAGCCCGCCTCCCGCCTATACATAAATTATAATTATATTTTATAATTGTATTAGAGGAGGTCACTTTATGAAAAAGGCTTATCCCGTTATTCTCACACAGGGAAAAGAACATATTATCGTCTATATCCCTGATTTTGAAATCAATACGCAAGGAAAGGATATCCCTGATGCAATCGAAATGGCACGCGATGCAATCGGCATTGTCGGTATTGATATGGAAGATGAACGCGAAACACTCCCAACGCCCTCCCCGCTTTCCTCTATCTCCCCTTCCTCTCCTTCTGATATCGTTACCCTTGTCGATGTTGACTTTGCCGAATACCGCCGCAAGAACGATTTACGTGCTGTCCGCAAAAACTGCACCATTCCCTCTTGGCTCAGTTATGAAGCCGAAAAAGCCGGAATCAATTTTTCTGCCGTCCTTACCGCAGCTCTCAAACAGGAACTTCACATCCCTGCCACCTCTTAAGCAAAAAGCCACCCTCTCGGGTGGCTTTTGCTTATATATTAAGCTGTTTCCTCTTTTCAGGCATTGCCCTGCACCGCCTTCGCCAGCTTCTTTACCAGCTCGTCGCCGTACTTATACTTGCGCAGATACTCCATTGTGCTTTCTTCCAAACCGCACGCGGCCTGCAATGCCTTGACGGCCACCTGCACCTCGCTGTCCTCATTCGGTACATCTGCGCGCGTCTGCGGCGCGACGATGCCAGGCACCTTTGCCTTGGTGTCATAGGTCACGCCGTACCCCGCCTGCGCCAAATCGGCCAGCTGGACATAGTTATAGCCCGCCTTCTCGATCACGTCGCAGGTGTAGTTCTTGCCGTCAATGCAGACAGTTTTCTTTTCAACCACTTCGTCGTCCTCCTTCTGAACCGTTTTGCCGAAGCCCTCCGCCACGCCGTCCGCAATTGCATGCGCGATGTCGTAAAACTTCGTCTTGTACAGCTTCATGTCGTCCGCGTCGTCGATGAAGCATATCTCTACCAGCGCGTGGCTGATGCCCGCCCGATGCACGGTGTTCATTACCTGCAAATTGTCACGCCGCTTGACTCCGCGGTTTTTGAAACCCAGCGCCGAGATGCGGCGGCAAATCGCTTGCTCTACCGATACGCCGCTTTCCGCTGTATGTACCAACACCTCTGTTCCCGTCGTCGCGCCGTTGCCGTCCTTATCGCTCACGCCAGCATTGAGATGGATTTCCAGCACATATCCAATGCCAAAGAGGGGCAGACTGCCGCCGCTGCGCAGCACCTTGTATGCGTCGTTGCTCTGGTCATACATAGTGACATTGAATCCGTATTTGCGCAGCATCGGCGCGACTGCCGTTGCCAGTCTGCGTGTCTCGACGGCCTCTGTGTAGCCGCATCCGCAAGCGCCCGGGTCATAAGGTGTACCTCCGTGTCCTGCAATCAAAAGAATGTTCATACCCGCACCTCACTTTTCCAGCGGCTTGTCGTAGCTTTTCGCGCGGTCGCTGTCCGTCAGGCCGCTGGTCGTCGGGTCGTTCAGCGCGTTCCAAATGTTGGATGCCATCAAGAACAGGCAATACGGATTGCTGGCCGTCTGCACGATCAGCTCCCACACGCTGCCCCATGTCCGCATGTCTTGCGGAGTCAGCCCCCAGTATGCCAGCACCGTCAGCACCGCTCCCGCAATGATCTGCACCCAAAATACCGGATTCTTAAATCTAACCTTCCAATTCATTATTTTTGCTCCTCTCGTCAATGATCTTCACATAAATTCCAACGCGTTCCATCAGCTTTTTGATTGTCCCGTTGCCGCCCAGCGCGACATACTGGTCATATAAAAGAGTCAGGTTGTCCATCTCGTCCGCCGTGATCTCCCCCGCCTCCAAATATTGCAGGCAGAGGAACAGCAACCGATCATGCAGCGTAGCAAGCAGCGCTTTTTGCACTGTTCTTTCCCATTCCGCGCGGTGCTTTCGTCTCTTGATCGCTGCTTTGACCACCCACACCGCGGCAGCGAGCGCGGCGGAAAGCTGCGCCCAATAGTCTTTTATCGTCTCCATCTGGCTGTCCCCTCACCTCCCACGCCGGTCGCAAGCCACTCTGCCAGTCGGTGCAAGGCGTTCTCCAGCTTTATAGCCGCCGCGCTGAGGAAAAACCACGCGACCGAAAACTGCGGGCAAACCTGCCCCATGAGGTTTCCCGGTATATCCGAATAATCCCAGACATTCCAGCCAAGCCACACATTAACGATCAGACCGGTGAGAAACTCAAGCCAGGTCACCATCGCCGCGCCTTGCACCATTTGAATCCATAGCGGCGGGTGATCCTGCCACTCGTCCAGCAAGCCGATGAGGGCAAAGCACACCCCGCCCAGCACGCCCATACTCCAATGGGTGTACCCGCGCCACAGGGTTTCAATGCCCATGTACACCAGCCCGCCAATGACGGCGAGCACAAGATGTAACAGCAGTTTTCTCATGTTACAGCCCCCGTTTCCGCTACCGTGGCCGCCTGCGTCAGGATCTCTTGCATGTGCGCCGCCAAATCGTCCGGCAGCTCTGTGCCGTAGGTGATGCCCGCCAGCTCTGCCGCGTCCGCGCGCCTGATCCAGTCAAACAGGTGATTGCAGTAGGTTGTGTGGTAAATGATATGCGCGATACTGGCCTGCGAAATCGCATTGATTTCCGTCGCCGTAAAAATCCGGCACATCTCGCCGTCCGCGTGATACGGATAGACCGCCGCTCCCTTGTCAACCGCATTTCTCGCCGTGGTCAGGTTGATCTGGTCTTTCTCCGTCAGCGAGAAATGCTCTGTGCCCTGCGTGGTCTCCACGTCCATACCCGCATAAATTGCGGCTTCGCTTGCCGCGGAGATCTCCGCATGCTTGGCTGTGCGCAGGCTCGGAAGCCTGTCCGCTTCGATCTCATCCTCGCTGCGCAGCACCGGCGCGCCGTCGACCAGTTTGTAGCGCGGAACTGACGGCGTTGTTTTGGTGCACAGGCCACCGTCAAAATAGTGAGACTGACACAAGTAAAACTTGTCCCCTACCCCCTCGTCGATCTGTATCCAACCATTCAAATCGTCTGGCTCGGTGTATCCTCCTTCACAGCCAATAATACGATTTTGCTCATCCACTTTTATATATACTTTTGATTCGGTCATATGGCACCTCACAATTCGGACGAAAGCTCAAATATATCTGCAAGTGGAGTATTCATAAGCAATACACTCCCAAGTTGTGGAACTTCCCCAGTAAATTCAACATTACATATAATTTCAATGCCATTTCCTAATCCAGTTACATATGTAGACGAGATACTAATTGGATATCCAACGTCTCCACCAATCATGGTAATGTTTTGTTGAAGTACATTACAAACTGGGACAACTCTCATGGGGACATCAAACGGAATATTGAAGATTAAAATGCTGTTTTTTACCATAGCCGTCAATCCATACCCATATCTACGATAATATGAACGACAACGCATGTTCTGCGTCGCATAATCGCTATCCGACTGCGGGAGCAGGTGAACTCCATCCACATCTTCATATGCAAGTGTTTGTCCTTCTCCTCGCTCAATTTTCACCGCTTGAATTTTGATATAATCATCTACTCCACTGGATGCCTTGAAAAAATAAAAATCCCTACCTGGTAAAACAGCATTTTCTTTTGGAATAATTGCTTCATTTATTCCAACTGTAACCGGAACAATGGAATCAAATGAAGTACACGCGAAAAACCAACTTCCTTTCATTTCCTTTATAATACATGACATCGTAAAAAAATCATTGTATAACGCATTATGAAGGGATTGCTGTAACGCAATTTTATTCCCTGTTATTTCCTTACTATCACGAATTATAATTCCATCCTCAACGAGTTCAACGCTTGCTTGATTGTCTACGAGTTTCCATCTGTCAAAGACATTTTGATTTTCTGAAACAGAATAACTTGTTTTCCCACGCTGGTTGACCGGAAACACACCCCATCCCGTGCCACCGCCGACGAAACAGGCATTATCCAGCTCGTTTGGACGAACTCCTGCGCCAAGCCTTGCAAGTGCTTTCTGCATGGTATTGGCTTCTGTTCCTCCCTTTTTTATTGGTATTGGTCCATCAATCATATCCGGTTTAATCGACCCACCCGGAATGATGCCGGAAACGCTGTCATCAATCGCTTTTCGCAGCTCCTCTAAGGCTTTCTGCACATTCTGTGCCTGCATGCCGCTAATTGCGCTCACACCAACGGCCGCAGCACCGTTTGCGCTCATGAGCTTCTGGATATTACTGTCTAGAGCAATCTGAATAGCTCGCAACCCCTCCAGTGCGTTCTGCACGTTTCCGGCGGAAATCCCGCTGATTGTGGACACGCCCACCTCGGCCGCGCCGGTCGTGGCCTTGAGCTTGTTGATATACGCCGTCAAATTCTTCTGGATCGCCGCCAGCGCCTGCTGCACGTTCTGCGCCGTAACGCCCTCGATCGGTCCAACCGGTATTTCTCCGGCTCCACCTTCTGCTGTAAGTAGCTCAAGCAGTTGATTAAACCGCTGCTTGATCAACGCTGGATAGGCGTCAAACACGGCTTTGTTTTGTTGCGCGGTTCCCGTCAGCCGATCCGGCTGGCTTTGCACATAAATTCCTTGTACCGTCTGATCGGTGATCGTTAAATCTTTTATACTCACTTTTTCGCCTCCCCCGCATCTTCCCACTTTACTTCCATTTCATAGATGCCAAAACCCTCGTTTACTGCATCCGAAACAAAAGCAAATTGGATCGCCTTCCATTTTTTCAGCTTAATCATCAGCGGCAAAATCGCATTCTCACTAGAAACAAAGCTGATGCGTTTGAAATCAATATCATCGAACGTGAATTGATCGGCATACATGGTTTTGTAAAACCGCGCCGCGCTGTTTTCCGTTCTGATATAAACGTCAAACGCGCTCTTCGCATAGCTCTTCATGTGTACCGAGCTGCCGCGCTTTGGCATCGTCTTGAGCTGGCTCAGTGTTCCCATCGTGTCCAGCTTGGTTGTCCACTCTGCGTGAATCGCTGCGCCGTCATCGTTATACGCCTGCCGTATCGTTTGGTTTGCTTCATTGACCATATCGTCGTTAAACTTGCAGATGCGGCCATCCTTGGTGCCAAAATACAGCGTCTGTTTGTCCGCCTGCATGACATGCGCCGGGATGTTGGTCCAGTAATACCATTCGTATCCCTGATCCTCGCGATTTTGTGTTCCGTCCGCGATGTACGCCACACCATTCAGCGCCAGCACATACCACCCGCGCCACACGGCGCAAATCGCGTCCTCAAGCCCCGTTTCCTTGGTCAGCTTCGGGTTTACGCGTCGGCTGCGGCAATAAAGCTGCCGCACAACAATATTGTTGTTGTAGGTCGTTGTCGGGGCATACACGCCGCGCGGACTTAAATACAGCGGGTCGTCGTTCAGGTTAGCCGCAGAATATCGCGCGATCGCACCATACCCCGGCACGCCCTCTTTCAGCGGAAAAGCTGCCGTCTCACTCACGATAGTGCTTGCGTGATGCCATATTGTGCCCTCCTGCCGGTTGTCCTGCTTGATGATCAGCAGCTCACCCTGCGCCTTGACGTAGCACATAATCGGGAAATCGCTCGACCCCACCACCGAATAATTGTTATCCGGGAAATAGGTCGGATCGTTCAGTCCCGAAAACCACTCTGTCGCAGCAAATTTGCTGTTTCCCGATACAAAAACGCGGTTACTGCTCCCGTCCGCGCCAAACAGCGCGAATATTGTGCAACCGAGAATTTTCTTTCGGTCCTCGGTTGTTTTTGCGAACTTGATTTCCACGTTGCTTGTTCCCGCGTTCTCCGGCGCGGTCGGCGCCGTCGCAAACGTGACCGTCCCCTTTGCCGCGTCAAAGCTCTCCACTGCAATTTTGTCACCCGTGATGTAATAGCTTGCCTCCGGCTTAAAATCCGCGTCAATCCCGCTCACATCCAGCTGATAGGTCTTTGTGCTACCGTCTCCAACAAACCGATTCTTGCGATATTTGCACAGCATGTTAATACTTTCGTAGCTCTCTCCTCCGCCCGTCGGCTTGCGCTGGTAGCTGGTCAGCGGCACATACGCCGTATCATCCGAAACGCGCTTTGCGTCCTTTCCGTCAAAAACGATGTATTCCGCGCCTGTCAGGATGAATAGCTTTCCGTTCATGTAAAATCCCTGACTGCGCCCGCCGTTCTTCAAGCCGGACAAAAGCTCCTTTTTGCTTCCCATCCCGCTCTCAGGCATCGCCACCAGATACAGCTTGTCTCCCGCATGCACCACGAAATACCGCGTTTCCGTATCGCTCTGCGCTTCTATCTCTCCCTCGAACGGAAAAATGCCGGAAACCGTCACAGATTCACCAAAGTTGAATACAGTGCGCCAACCCCAGCGCCGTTCAGGGAAACCGCCTTCATCGGCTATCACGTTGATGGCGCGCGGTGATCGGCTGTCGTCGATCTGCGTTTCATCCGTGGAGTAGTCCACGCCGCGAAATCTCCGGTAGTTTTTTCTTCCGGTCGCCACGCTGGAAAAGCTCGGCACGCTGATCTGTTTAGGCATCGTCGTCCTCGCTTTCTCCATAGTAAGGAATTGCGGGCGCAGCTTCCTCCAGCGCCTGCAAAAACTTGTTGTACTCGATTACAGCCTCGGCCTTTTTGTTGTTGTCGTCTCCCATGAACTTGCTTGCCAGACCATGCGGCAGCGCACCGCGCGTGATACGGTCGTCCCAGTCGATTTCTGTCTGGTCGTCGATCGCAGTCACCTCCGGCGCGGTCTCCAGCCTCTCCCTGCCTTGATATTCGCGGATTTGATTTTCATAGGGAAGCGCCTCCATGAGCAGCTGCTCCAGAAACAGCGGCGCGTAGTTGTCAAAGTCCGTGTCTCCGCCCTTGGTTTCAAACAGGATCGCCGCCGCAAGGTTGAATATTTTTTGCGTCGTTGCCACTGTCACACCTCCTTTCTGTCAAAAAAGAAAGGGCGGGGCTTTCCCCGCCCTTCGGGCTTAGTCCGTGTCCTTTGCCTCGGCAACGTCAGAGGTATATTTCCCGTTTGCACCGAATGCCACTGCGCGGATCGTCTGGCCGTTTACGGTCGTAATTTCTCCCGTCACAACCTGCGCGCTGTCCGAATAGCGCGGATCGCTGCCGTCCAGCGTATACAGGATTCTTTCAGCGCTTGCCGAAGTTGGCGTCACCTTATGGCTGCTGATGGACACCGTCGGCGCGGCCTGCTTTTCGCTTGCCAGCACCAGCGCCACAACGCCCATCGCCTTTGCACCGATGACAAACGCGTCATAGTAGTGACGACCTTCAATCAGATTGCCGGAAATGCCGGGGGGATCCTCATGAATCTTGGTGTCCTGAATCTTGTACGGCATGATAACACTCTGCTTATACGTTGCCAGCATGAAACAATTGTCCGGCAGATAACCAGCAGGCACCTTCACAATGCGGAAATTGTCAATATCGCCGCACTCGCCGCGGCTGATCGACTTTTCGCCCAGCTTGTCGATGCCAATGAACTCATCCGACGTACAAACCAGCTTGTACATTTCTGCTGTCATGTACAGATAGCGGTTATCCTCCGGCACAAGCGCATCATCCATCGCCTGACCCATGTCAAAAATCGTGGAAACGATGTTGGACTTGGTCGGCTTGCTGTTAACCGTCATAATCTTTCCTGCATACATGGCAAATTTTTTAAATGCATACTTATCCGCCGCCGGGGTGGACTGCTCACGCAGTTGCAGCTGAAGCATCTTTCCAGCACCCTTGATATTCATCTGATCGACGTTGTTGCCCTTGTCGATGGTCAGCTTAAACGCTCTGTCCTGCGTCATGGTCATTTCCTGTACGGTATCCTGCATCTCAGTGCCTTCTCCATACCGGTTATCACCAGATCGCTTGTAATCTACCTCTGGCACGGTAATCGGCGTGTAGATTTTCAGCGTCTTAACGCCCGTCAGATCATACGCATTTGAGACCTTGCCCCGGATAAAGGATGCTTTTGTGAACACTTCCGCGATCTTATCGCTATATTTCGTGGCCAGATTGACCATAATTTATCTCTCCTTTCAGTTTCCGTACAGCCCAGCAAGAAAAGCGTCCTCTTCCACGGCCGCGCCCGCAAGGCTGCCGGTCGTGGCCTGCCGGTTTCTCTCCTGCTGCTGGTGGATGTTGGTTTGTTTTTTAAGCTCGGCCTTTGCCTGCTCGCTCTGATACTGCCAGTGCGCCTCCATCGGCGTCTTGCCCTGATTCACCAATTCCCAAACGCGCGGCGGGATTTTGTCCGGCGTATGGATACCGGTCTCCTTTTCGTAGGCCGTCCACTGCGCATCCTCCCGCTGTTTCTGCATTTCTTGCACGCTCTGGTCTACCCGGCTGCGCAGCTGCTGCATCTGTGCCTCGCGGGCGTGTGCCTGCTGCATCTGAGCATTCCGGCGGACGGCAACGCGGCCCTTGGCAATCTCAAGCAGCGCGCCCTCCTCGGTCGCGGGAAACTCATTTTTGAGCTTCTTAACCTCTTCCTCCAACTCCTGCGCCTGCTTCCGCTGCTCCAGCTGCTGGATGAACTGCGGCACGGTCATATTAGCCGCCGCCGCGTACTGGTTCAGCACGGCAAGCTCCCGCTCGTTTTTGTGCTCGTAGTTCATGCCCTTTTGCAGCAGTTCGATTGCGTCCATTCCCAGCGCGCGCCCGATCTCCTGCACAGCATCCTGCGGCAGCATAATCTGCTGCCCGTTGTAGACCAGCGGAACCAGCTGCGGCGGCTCTTGCGCCGGCGGCTGTTCCTCTGCGGGCGGCTGCTCGCCGCCCTCCTGCTCTTGCTGCTCCGGCTCTCCCTGCTGGCCGTCGGGCTGCTGGTTTTCCAGTCCGCCGTCCGCGCCTTCGCCCGTGTCCTGTTCCGTGGTCTGCTGGTTTTCCAGATCTCCGTCAAACAGTCCGGCTTCAAAGTCGCTGCCGAAATCGCCGTCCATGTCCGCGCCAGCTGCTCCGCCGTCCTCGCCTTCTGCGAAGAACTGCAAGCCGATCTGGCTGCGAAGCTCGTTTCCGCTCTCGCAAATGCTGGTTTTCCATTCGCTCATAGCTGTGTACTCCTTTCAAAATAGAGCGCCTGCGCTCCGGCGGACGCGCCGGGAAACCCTCCTTCTGCGTAGGAACGTAGAGCTCAAGCAGATTTCCCAGCGTATCCCCGTATCCTTGCTCAGGTATATGGGAGTTCGGGCGGGAATGGCTTAAAACCGCCCGCCGCAGCGTAGGCGCGCATTATTTATGTGTTCCAGCGCTGAGACGGACGCGCCCTCGTTCCGCAAAGGACGCACCCGCCAACAAAGAAAAGGGATATATTCCGGGCAGGTAGGCTCTTCCCGCCCGTCTCAGCGCTGGAAAGCTAACAATCAAAAAGTGAACTTTTTGAGTTTATCCGGTTTGTTGAACGCCGCTCTCGCATTGTCCAGTGCCTGCTGCACTGCGCCGAACATTGCGTCCACCTGCTCCTCGGTGTACTCGTAGTTGCTACCGGCCAAATTGCCGAGCAAACTCACCGCCTTGCATGCCCGTGTCACGCGCGGCTCTGCAATGCGCACGAATTTCTGCGCTTTAGTCTCTTCCATTTACATCACACCTCCCTGCTGCATCAGCTGCGCTTGTTCGGCCTGCTGCTGCACCCGCTCAATCGCTTCGATCAGCCCAGCCTTGTCCCGCACTGTGTTATCCGGCAACCGCTTGAGGTATTCCACCGCATTCGGTATTACCTGTGCATTCATCAGATTGCCAAGCGTCGCAATCTGAAGCGTCTCTGCCCAGTAGCTTGCCGCGCCGATATTGATATTGAGATCCAGCGCATCCACCGGCAGCTGTGAGAAATCATATTCTTTTATTGCGGTCTGCTCGCTTGTCTCCCCAGTCGCAGGATTTGTCACCGTCTCAGTCGTTTTCACGTTCCGAATACCGTAGTGAGCATGAAACATATCGATCAGAATCCGCGTATAATCCTCGACAAACTGGTAATAGCTCAGCCGCGTCAAGCTCAACGGCGCGGCGGTCGCCTGCTGCACCGCTACGATTGCGGACGTGTTGTCCGGGTTTTTGATATTGCCCAGCGCCGCGTCATTCGCACCCGCAACATTCTTCGCCGTGTCCAGCAAATTCTGCGTGATGCCAAAGGCATCCGTCGGAATCGGCATGCTGCCCGCAACGCCGGTCAACGCTTCCTTTGGGTCGCCACGTATTCCGATTGTCTGCGCTTCCGCATCCCAACCGTCTGGGAATTTGTTTTTATCGTATACCAGCTTCGGTATCGCGTTGTTAATCACTTGTGTCCCCAGCGCCGTGAATTGCTTGTTGACCGCGATCTGCGTATTAATGAGCGGTTCAATCTCGCGCACACCGTGCATGCTGTTCTTGCGCGGCTTCCAACTCATGTAAGCGAGCGGATAGCGCGTCATGCCTGTTTCTGTCTCACCTTTCACAATCACCTTGCCAACGACCTGCATGAACCGAACAATTCCGTTCTCGCCCTTCCAGAACCGCGTCAGCTTGGTACATACCTTGTCGGTCTCGGAAAGTTCGTCCTCTCCCTTGTATTCGCTCTCGCTGTCGCCTGTGATACTTTCCCAGTCCTGCACGCCAGCCTTTTTGGCCTTTTCCTGTTCCTCTTCCACCGGCACGCGCTGCACAATGATGATATAAGGCTGCCGCTGCACCCGCGCGCTCTGCGGATTGCCGAAAATAATGTTGGTATTCATGATGCTTTCAGCAACGATATCGCCTTGTACGCCGTCCATGCCGGTTTTGGCAGACGGATCAAACCAGAAATATAGCGCCGCATCTCCGTCCACGAACGCATCCCGCAGAATCTCGCGGTGCTTCGCCTTGATTTTCTGCCGCTCGACCACGCGGTCAATGGACTGTTCAATAATTTTCGCCGCCCGCTCGGCCTCTTCGTCCGGAAGAAACGGCTCAATCTCCTGTCCCACGTCATCCGAAACGATCTGTGCAACCTTGTAATAACAAATGGGGTCCAAAAAGTTCATCGTGATCGGGCGCAGCTGCCGGACTCTCAACCCTGCCCACTGGTCGCCCTCTACCATGCGCTCGCAGATTTTGACGCTCTCATACAGGTTTAGTCCGTTTTTGTAGTCCTTTCCGCGCTCATATTCGCGCTGTACCCGCTCGGCGGTGATTTGTTTATCATTCATCCATCAAATCCTCCTGCGACTGCGCTGTGCCGTCATAGCGGAAAAGGTTCAGCATCTCTCGATGCAACTGTTTTTCCCCACTCGACTGCTCCCGAATTGTCTCCTGCGCTTTTTTCAGCTTCTGCTTCAGCTCGCACCGCTCGTCCTCGCTCATCCGCAGCGCTTCAGCCAGCCGATCCGCCCGGCCGCGCTCGGCGGCAAGATGTTCTTCCATGGTCTTTGCAGCCTGTTCAAAAGCGCGTGTCTGGTCCCTTGCATCTTTTTCTTTTGACATGTATTGGCAAGCTGTGTTCTTCCACTCTTCTCCATAATGTTCTGCATCTTTCGCTTGCAGTTGCCAATATCTCGAATCATCTTCGCACCACCGCAGCTTCCAAATCAGCCAGAACACCAGAATTACCATTGCAACCAACGCCAAACTAATAGCCAAATACATCCCGCATTTCCTCCTCATATCCTTTTTCATCTTCCTCCCGCTCGACCGGCAGGCTTGCCGGCAGCGGTCGCCCGTCGCAGAAATATCGCAGCGCGTCCGGGGCATGGGTTATGTCGTGCGGCTCGATTGCGCAGTCGTTGACGTGCTTCTCGTCGTGCTGCAATGCCGGCAGACAGCGGATCAGCTCCGTGCAGGTGTCGAATATTTGCAGTTTTGGCCGCTCTCCGCCAAACGCATCCGGCGCAGGCGTCATCCGGCGCTTTACCTCCAGCCAGCCCATTTCACGCGGGTTGGAAACCTTGGAAAGATATATCCCGCAATCCGCAAACCGATCTGCAACCGAAACGCCCGTCTCCTGCCGCCGATTCCACAAGTCGCGCGGTGCAAACCATTCTGTGATGCTGTCCCGCTCTTTCGCGCTCATCGCATCCAAAATGCGCGCCGCCGCGTGGTCTATAATCAGATTCGGCTCGCATACCTCGCGGTACACGACCGCATAATCTTCCACATCCACCGCAATCCATAGACACGCCAGCATGTCCAAACCGTAGTCGATTGCAACATAGTGTCGCCAGCCTGGGCCGGAAACGTCGAACGGCCGCACCACATGGCGCTCCCGCCGGAACTCCTTGAAATACTGTCCGGAAAACACGTCCCAGTCGCCGTCCAGCAACGCGCGCTGCGTGTCCTCGTCCAGATTCTTCAGACGTCGGATATAGTCCGGGTCCTTGTCCAGCAGAAAAATATTGTCTGAAACTTTTGCCGGTATGAAAATACGGCTTCCGCTCTCAAACTCGTATTTCTTCATCGACGCACCCAAATCTACGAACCGCTCCTTGAAAAAAGCGTGTCCCTGATTGCCCGGGTTAGTGCTTGCCTTCACCCGCTTGGGAAAATTGTTCGCGCCACGGATACGCGACAGCATGTAAGTATATTGATAATCGGAAAAGTGCGTTGCCTCGTCAAACCGAATCACGTCATACTCTGCCGACATGTAATTACTAACGTCCTTGTCGTTTGCAATGTAGCCGAACTCCAAACGCGACCCGTTTTTGAACTCCCATAGGTGCGCGCTCTGGTTATATGTCCCGATCTCCCTCGGATATTGCTCAAGCGATGTCAAAATAAGTGAGCGCCGCAGCTCCGGGAAAGAGTTTCGCAGCGCAAGCTGCTTGCTGCCCGGATATTTCAGCGCATAGACAAGCGCATCCACGATCTGCACAAAGCTCTTGCCGCCGCCCGCCGCACCGCCGTACAGCGTTTCAAACGCATCCGACTGGATGAAAGCAAGCTGCTTTGGATAAAGCTGAAACCGAAGTTTCATGACGTACCCACCTTATCCACAATCTCAAGTTGCAACTCAATCTGGTGTGCCTGCGGGCTTGCCTCGGCAAGCGTCGCTTCCAGCCGCTCCTGCTTCTCGTCCACAGCCTTGATCGTCGCGGCAAGGTCTCGCAGACCGACGCCGGTATAGTTGTCTATAATTTCACGCAGCTGCTTGATGTCCTCGGCAGTCAGCGCAACCATGCCATCCTTTTCGGCCTTTGCTAACACTTTGAGGCCAGCAGAAATCCTTTTCCCGTCCGCGGCCGCCGCCGTGACCTGCTTATCGATCGCGCCTAGTGACCCGCGAGCGATCTTGAAACAACGCTTTACCATGCGGCGCACTTCCAGCTCCCGCTCGGCGGCATAATCGTCGCTTTCTTCGATCAATCGCTGCGCCCACGCACATGCGGTTGACTTCGGGATGCCCAGCTCTTTACCGGCTGCGCTTGCGCTTAGCCCGCTCGCCAGCAGCGCTGCGAATTGCTGCCGCTGCTCGTCCGTGTATTTGCTTCCGATCATGCTGTGCATCACCTCCTTGCTCCGCACGTCTTTTGCTTGAGCATTACTATACACGCACAAAACGCACAAAACGCACAACTTTACTTTTCCGCAAAATTTTTTCGTTTTCCGTTTCTCAGGCTGCCCATGCGGCACGCGCGCCCAAGCGTTTGGGATTTTGCCCAAAAGAAAAGAGCGCGGCTTACACCGCGCCCTCGCTTTTTTGTGCTGCAATCGTTTTCTTCTCATATTCTTTCAGGAGCTTGTCAAGCGTCGGCCTGCTGATTCCGTTCTCCCTTGCCAGTTGTGCCTTACTCTTATGCCTTGTGACCCAGTCGCGGTACACCGCTGCAATATCCGCAACCTCAAGGCGCTTTCTCCCCTTGTATTTTCCGGCTCTCTTTGCAATCGCAATACCCTCCCGCTGACGTTCCAAAAGGTTCATCCGCTCAAATTCGTTAATCGCTCCAAGCACTGTCAGCATCAGACGCCCGCTCGGTGTCGATGTATCGAACCCCTCGTGATGACTCACCAAATGAATCCCGCGCTCGCTAAGTTCATCGACCAGCGCAAGAAGGTCTTTTGTGCTGCGGCTGATACGGCTCCAATCATGGATGTAAATCGTGTCTCCTTCTCTGGCGTAGGCCAACATCTCACGCAGCTGCGGCCGGTCCAGATTTTTACCACTTACTTTTTCGGTATACCATCGATCAATGCCGTACTGACTCAGTGCCTCGACCTGCCGCCCCTCATTCTGCTCAACCGTCGAAACGCGGACATACGCTAATTTTGCCCCAGCTCCCATGTTATCCACTCCCTGTGCATAATTTGTAAAAGTAAATTCTTGACCTTGTTTTACAATTGTAAATAAAACAAGAAACCCATTTTATTTTTACTGTTTTTCCTATTCCTCGCCCCCTGCTGTATTGGGTATACTCTATTTTTACATTTGCATGTGCGCAAACACGGCCGCCCAACCCGATTGAGCAACCGTTTACTCGCTCTCCCCCGCCAGATGCCGGGCGCACAGCATCCGCGGCCCGCTGTCATTGGCGTACCCCATGCGCCGCGCGATGATGCCCCACGGCAACCCGTCCAGATACCGCAGCTTAAACGCCCGCCGGACCGTCGCGTCCTTGATCTGCTCGACCCAAAGCCGCACCGCCTCGGCCTCGTCCATGCGCCGCGCGGTCAGCTCCTTCACCCTGGCGCGCGTCGCCTCCAACTGCTCTTGACCAAAAAGACAGCCGACCCCGAACTCGTATTCCATCCGCTCAATGTGCCGGCGCTCCCGGGCAAGCCGCTCCTCTTCCTCCCGCTGCTCGTCGATCAGGCTGTCCAGCTGCCGAAGCCTTTCCTTTGTCATGCCGTTCCGTCCTCCTTAGTCCAGCGTCCACCCACTGACGCGCTTTTCTGATGGTTTTCCGCTCTCGGCATCCGATCCGACAGAAGAAACGGGTTGTTTTTTGGTCAAATCCCGTTTCCCTCCCTAACCGCTGCAAAAATCAAGCGTCTTTTTCGGTTCTCCCTCTGTCAACCTCCGGCCGCAAGCTGTGTTTACGTCCGTTTTCCCGCCCCATCGTCCAACGCTGTCCGAACCTGACGAAAAACAGGTGTCGGAATTGTTAGACGGGTTACAAGCCAGAAAAGCGGGCCCTGCCGTAGTCTTTTTGCAACCATTTCCTATGTATGAATCGCCATCGGCGGACGCTGCTTCTCGCGCCGTTTTCGCCTCCTCAGCCGCTCCCACGGGTCAGGCGCGGCGCGCTTGCGCTGTTTTTCCCAATATGCGTCAAACAGCTTGTGGTCGTAGATGCGGGCAACCATATAGCGATAATATCCAAACTCGTTGTAAACTGGTTCGTCGTTGATCAAAACCACGCCCGGCGGCGGCTCAATCTCTTTTGCAGCGGCCTCTGGTAGCCGTAGCCGAATCGGCTCGTTCGGCGGCCGCAAATTGCGGCTGCATGAGTATTTTCGCGCACCCTCTTCCGTTGGCTGGTCAAGGAAGTATTTCGCCGTGTCCTCAAAAAACTCCTCATTCTGCCTCAGCGGCCGTACATCTACCTTTCCACGCCCCCAGCAGCGGTCTATCTCATCCCGCAACCTGTTGTACATACCCGGCCCCAACGCCCCGCGCATAATCAAGTGATGATGCACACGCACCTGCGTATCCGCATCTGGCATATCGTGCGCGGTCGTGACCGCAATATAGGCATGTTCTATGCCCATTTTTGCCAGCGCACGCTTAATTTTTCGGTGAAACGCTTCCAGACAGCGCCCCTCGTTCTCCGGCGCTTCCGCGTAGGTCAGACAAACGAACAAATCTCTCATCTCGATAAAATTTGCGCAAATAATCTGCATAAGCCGCCAAAGCCGCGCCCGCGCATTAAGCCGCTTTTTGTATTCCTCTGTTTTGCGCTCTCGCGCTGCCCGCTGCCGTGGCGATTGTCCCGGCAAATATCCGCTTGAAAATAACGACAACTGATAAAGATTGCCGTTTGCCTCTTCTTTTTGTATCAGCATAAATACCTCCGTCACCGGCCCGGCTCCTGCACCCGCGGCCCGTGATACGCATGCAGCCGCCCCATCACGGGGCGGCCTTTTCCTTTTTCATTTCCCGCCATGTCCGGCGGGCTTCTCTCTGTATGTGCGGCCAGTAGTCGCGCTCCGGTCTCCATAGCCGCATACGCTGACCGCATAATCTATCGCAGCCCATAGCGTGTCAAACGTCAAACCGTTTGCAATGGCATTTCTGAAAAACAATTGTTTTTCTTCGTCCGGCACATATCCTATCATTCTCCCGTAATAGCTCACTACGAATGCAGCGCATCCTCATTTGTCAGAGCCGACCGTCTCTCCATCTTTTTCATCCTCCTCCCGCTTTATATTCACGCGAATCAAACTGACACAGCATCCAAATGCAGCGCCCAAAACGGAAAGCGCATACAACGCAATGATGAACGTCATCCACGGATGCGCCATGCACCATTCATGCATCACCATTCCCCGCTTTCGCTACCATATCAAACAGATTGTCCGTATCTCGTGAATACATCGCGGGCAGGCCATCCGCACCGATCACCAGCACAAAGTCCTGATCAGTTTTCCCACTTTGCTTGTCCTTCTGTGTAAGCTGGCTGCTAACTTCATGATTAAACACCGGCACAAAGATTTCTCTCTCATTCCCATGTTCATCAACTGGGAACTGTTTCCAAAGCTCAATGTTAATCTTGAGAGATATGCTTCCCTCATTGATATTCTGCTTTCGCATCCTCTTCAGCAGCACCAGCATCTGCCGGTCAAACGCTTCCACAGCGGGCGTGAACGTCTCCGACGCAAGGCTTAATCCGTATCGCATTTCTGCTCCTCCTCTATTCGCTTGATGGTCTTATCAACTCCCGCCTGTCTCGCAACCTTGAAATCAAGTTCCAGCCCAAATAAATAAACCACCTGCTCTGCAACATTCTGAACGTCTGCCAGCTCTGCTGCCAGATGCTCCAGCCGCTCCTGCAAGTCCGTTCCCTTTCCGCCGTCCTCCCGAAATGTCATCCGCATCAACACGTCACTGGCAGCGCTCACCGCCTCACCCAATTCCTCGATTAGCTTGCATACCTGCTTTTCCTCACCGTAGTACCGCGCAATGCGCATCAGCTTCGCCGCTCTTTTTGCATTCATAAATTCCAACCTCCCAAAACCTGCTTAATCGCCGCTTTCATCTTCCCCGCGGCCTCCTCGTCCGACTGCTCCAGTTCATTCAACGCCGCCTTCAATCGTCTCCAATACTCACACAGCTCTCCAAACAGGAAATTGACCTTATGCGCGGCCGGGTTCTTGACCTTCTCCAGCTTTGCCAGCGCCTCAGCGGCGCGGGCTTCCGCCTCCTGCAAAGCCTTACCCTGCTCGGCGGCGACCTCTGCGCGTAGCGCGTCACGCTCCTCGGCGGTGAGCTCTCGCGGCTGGTTGGCCTGCGCGGCCAGTTCATCCAGCCGACGCTGCAATTCCGCAGCAGTCTCCGCATTTGCCTTAGCTGCCTCTGCCTGCTCCTGTGCTTTCTGCTTTTCCGCTTTCAGCTTATCCTTGGCATTCGCCAGCGCATCCCGCGCGCTGCGTGCCTCCTGCCCCTGCTTGTCCGCCTGCTCCTGCGCCGCAGCGGCGGCCGCCTTTGCCTCGTCCCGCTCCTTGACCAGCACCTGTATCTCCCGGCTGCTCATGCCGGCAAGGTCGTGTTCCTCGGCCAGCTGCTCGCGCTCCTCCTCCGGCAGGCCGAGCAGCGGAAGCAGCTGCGAATAGCCTAGATTCCCGAAAAAGTCGCTCGCCGTCTTGCCGGAAAGCCCCACCTGCCCGTCGCCAAACTCGCGCGCAATGCGCATGTAGTTCTGCGCCGTGCTGGGCTTGTACCCCAGCTTTGTATCCAGATAATTCAGCCACTCTCCCTGCGGTACAAGCTGCTTTGCCTCCTCCAGCCGCCGCCCAATCTGGATGACACCATCCATAAACACCCGCGCCACATTGTCGCGGATGGTGTAAATCTCCGCGGTCACGATCTCGATGGACCGCACCGCTACAACACTTTCACTCATTTATGCCGCTCTCCTTTCCTTTTTCCGGTTGCGCAGTCGTACCCGCCGCAAATGCTCCAAATATGCCTCCATGAATGCAGCCGCCTCCGGCGTTCGCTGCGTGTTTCGTGCCGCATAGCACTGTCGGCATGTCAAACTTTCCGGATCAATCTCCACCGTGTGCCAGCTTTTACATGGCTCGCTGCATCTTCGCAGCAGCAGGATAATCGTTTTCCCCTCCGCGTGCCGCTTGGCGTATCCTGCCACGCAGTTTTGCTGCTGTTCGCCCTCACGGGTCAGCTCGTCCGCCGAATCCACCGGACGGATGAACATCCCGTTATGCTTCCAGCACATCCAGCGCAATAGATGCCGCCGAATGCGAAACGGCATATTAAGTTTCCTGCTCTTGATCCTGCGCTCGCGCTCACTCAGCCGCGCATGCGCCTCGTGCAAATTGTGCGGCATACGGTCACCACCGTTCACGCCCAGCCGGTCAAGCTGGTCGAGATAATCGCGCAGCTCCTGCAAAACATTGCCCAACCGAACATTGCGCCGTCCCGCCTGCTTGTCACAGTAGCGCAGCAGCCCGCGTGCATCCGTTCCGCATCGCTCCGGCAGTCTCCAAAAGTCATCGCTCCAACCGGCAAGCTGCGCCGCCCATTCGGCCAGTTTATTCCGGTTGGTTGACGCGCCCGCCTGTTTCAGCTTTATGTATTCCTCGATTGCACGCAAGTGTAAGTCGCGGCGCTCGCGCAGCAGTTGCAAATCCGCCTTGTCCAGCCGAGGGAACAGCTTGTCCGGCCGCTTCGCGCGTAGGTTCACGACACGGTTAAACTCCGCACCGCCGCCGCATTCCCGATCATGGAACAGCCGCGCAAATCCCATTTTCCAAACATACTCGACCGCTGGATACTTGCAGAACAGCGCATAAAACGCGATCGGGTCATCCAATAGCTGCACCGCCTCTCCGGGCGCATATTGCAGACAGCTCCCCTGTACGGTTTCCTCTGTCACGCCGTCCCAGGAATCATCCCTTGTAACGCCATAAGAACCATGCCACCGCTTAAAGCATACTGTTTTCACTGGCTGCCACGGTTTCACGCCTTCAAACCAGTTACGGCTGCGTGTCCACTTGAGCGCACCGCCCTCACGG
This sequence comes from Candidatus Agathobaculum pullicola, assembly GCF_052117205.1. Taxonomy (NCBI): domain Bacteria; kingdom Bacillati; phylum Bacillota; class Clostridia; order Eubacteriales; family Butyricicoccaceae; genus Agathobaculum; species Candidatus Agathobaculum pullicola. The sequence goes on from NZ_JBQKJP010000002.1 coordinate 112,452, forward strand.
AAACACACGCGGCAATACTCGAAAATGTCATATTTGTCCGCGTTCTCAAAATCTCGGTTCATGCTCACCTGAAACGACCGGAACCAGATTTCTGTCCCCTCACCGCGCGTCCATGTGTGGAATGCAAACTGGATTGCCTCCATCCTTGCCCGGTCTCTCCAGCGACTCGCCGTGACTTTCGCAAAACACTTTGGACAATGTGAATAATGCTTTGCTGTATGCTTGCGATCTCGCTTCTCCCAAAACCGCTGGCCGCACGCTGTGCAGAACATTTCATATCCATCATCTGGCGCGCCCAACACCCAATCAAGATCATCCGTTTGCGCCACCCGATAAAACAAAAACTCCTCATGCCCCACGATCGCGCTGATCCGCTCGCTCACATCCGCCGCGCTGAGCGCCGGCGCGTCCTCCGCGCGCCTCATAGCAGATCGATCAGGTCAATTCCGCCCGCTCCCTCCGTCTCATTCGCACCCAAGCGCTTGGGATTTTGCTTCTCAAACGCCTCTTTCGGCACCTTGTAAAAATCACATACAACTTGAATCACAGGATTTTTCGCGTCAAAGCTGTTGCACATGCAGCCCCAAAAGCCGCCGCTCTGATGCTTTCTCGCGTAATCGCGCAGCGCTTCAAAGCACTTTGCAATGCTCATACTTTCGTTGTCAAGGTCTGCGGCGATGATTTCCGCAGCCTGCTCACTGGCAGCCGCGATCAGCAGCACGACCTCGCCGATCTGTCGCGCGCCGCTCTCCGGCTTCTCGGCCTGCACCTTCTGGCGAATCTTTTCCATATTGTTCATTTGACGAACCTCCCAAAACCTGCTATACTTTCAGTACCTTAATATTTCTGAACCGGCTGTCGAGCTCCTACCCTCGGCAGCCGGTTTTATAATGCCTGTCTTTTCCGCCCTTTTGCGGCGATCTTTCGCAGTCCCCTCTGGTCGAGCACCCGGCGCACCATAACCTCCCCGCGCCCGATGTACCCTGCAATCTCCGCAACGGAAACATCATCCTGAAACAGTGTGCAGATGGTCTCTTTTTCTTCCTCGCTCAGCGGCGTTCTATTGACCGTTTTCTGATTCTGGTCATACTTGTCCGCATCGGTCAGCAGCCCGCGCGCATCCCGCTCCGGCGTCAGCACCGCCTCGCGGATGCTGTATGTACCGCCGAATGCATTCCTTCCCGTGGTCTCAATCACCTCAAACCGCCCTTGCGGATGGCGGTATATCACGCTTGCTTGCTCGCTCCGATTCTTCGCGCCTCGCCTGCTCAATTTGTTTTTCCATCCTTTCTTTTTGCTCCCACGCGGCGGCAAAATTATTCACCGGCCGCGCCATCGGCCATTCTTCGCCCGTCCGGCCCATGCGACCCATCAAGGCATATTCGACCGCTCCGAATACCGTCTTATACGCGATCACCCGCAACCGGTCAATGCGCACGCGGGGCATGTCCGCCGTCTGGCAATAGGGCCGGACCTCCAGCCCGCTAAATTCCCGCACGGCGCGCCTCCAGTCGTTCCAGCAGCAGTTTTTCCAGCTGCGCCCGCTTCGCCGCCGCTTCCTGCTTTTTTCGCCTCGCGTCCTGCTCGCAGCCGACAAGAAACAATTCCTGTTTGCGCTTCTGCTCATACCGCGTAATTCTGTTGTTTGTGTGCTTCATAGCTTGTCCATCTCCCGAAAAAACTCGGCCTTCCGCGCGCTGCGCTGGACGGCCTCTTTCTCTTTTTTCTCAAAAGCGCGGATGACTGCCAGCTCATGCAATGCCACAAACAGCCCGCACCCGCAGCCGATCAGGATCATCACAAATGAGATCCCGCTGCACCACTCTGCGTCCCATGCGGCGGCAGCCACGCCAATAATTCCGCCTAAGCTGTATGCCGCGACTTTAAGTGCCCATTTCAATCTGTTCACCCCCTCATTGATACATCATCGCGCGCTCTGCTCGTATCGTCTCAATCAGCTTGTTTGCTGCTTTGGTGAACTCCTCCAGCTTGTTCACCAACTCTCGGATGTCCTCGGTCGGCATAACGCCGTGCTTGTAGGATATCAGCCTGTCCTTGTCAATGCGGTATGTCCATGTCCCCGTTTTGGGATTTTGGATAGCCTCGCCAATCGGCAGCTTGCCCGCGCGCATCGAAAGCGCAACGCTCATCGCATTCGGGTATTGGTCTAAGTACTGGCTCGCAATCAGCGGGGTCACTCGCTTCAGCGCGCGGATTTCATCATCTGTCCATGTCTTGTCAGCCATCTTCGGCCACCTCCTCCCTAAAGGTTATGCGCCTAACGGCTTGTCCGTTGCCTGTCCACATCTGTTCCCTCCTGCGCCTCGCGCTCCATCTTGTTCCGCGCACGGATTTTTAAAGTCTCCGGCGCATCCGGATCATTTAGAATCTGTTCAGGCGACATGGCCTCATACTCGCTGATCGGTCTTTGCATAATCAATTCACCCAACCCTTCCTGTGTTGTCATACATCTTCGTAATTTCCGCAATGTCAATGCTGGCCTTTTCCCAGCCTTTTCTTCTTGCGTCAAAATTCCAATCGCTTAACGTCATGTGAAGCCGCTCTCCCAGCTGCTTTACATCTTCCTTTTTCCCGGAAATCTTGATTTCTACTTTCATTTTGTCGCTCCTTGTCTTTCCATTCCCTTCCTGCTACAATGAAGAGCAGAAAAGAGGTGTCTTTATGACTTCCATGCAATACGCTGTCTTAAAAGCGATCCAACAGAATACCAGCGAAACTGTTTCTTATGTGCCTTATTCCGTCTTTTCCCGTCAGGTGCCAAACTGTCCGGACTCCTTCAAGCTCCTGTCTCTTCTCCCCTCTGCGTATTTTGATTCGCAAAAGAGTGAAGTCAACGGTGTGTGGGAAGCGTGCTTCTGGATTTCTGCCGAAGGCATTGACGCAATCTCGGAATATGAAAAGAATCAGAAACGGGATAAAGTCGCTTTTATCTCGCTATCTATTGGAGTTCTAACCCTTATTGTTTCAATCCTTGGCCTTTTTAACTGAAAAACCTCTTGGCGAGTGCTAAAATGCTCACCGCCAAAGATAACCAGCTCACTACCCACGCAATATCTTGCGTTCTCTTCCATCTGTCTTCCATGTCAACAAATGACTTCCGAATTTTCATCCGGCGATGCCGTTCTTTTGCGCGCTTGAAAATATTCTTTGAAGGTTTCAATTCCGGCGCGCTCAGCGCAAGCTGTCGCACCATTTCGCGGTTTCCGCACAAAAATCCGATGCGAAAACCCCATTGAAACATTTCCGTCGCGTTGTCCTGCGCATAAAAGCGCGCCTTTTCATCGTCCGGGAAATCCTTCTCCAATTGTTTGTTGAGCCTCTCAAACGCGGTTTCCATTCCGAACTCGTCTTTCTCTGCCTTGCCGCGCTCGCTGGTATCGTATTCAAGCAGAATCGCTTCTAATTCCGGTACATATGACATAATCACCCCTTCTTTCCTTTTCTCAGCTCCCGGGCAACCATAACAATCGCATCCGTAATTCCCAGTTTCATTCCCATTTGATTTTCCTTAAAGTCATACCCGTCCGCCAGTTTCATCAGCCGCTTTAGCTGCTTTTTGAGCGCTTTCTTCCGTTTCATAATCACCCCGCCTTTCCTTGCTCGTCCGCGCGCGCGAACAGATATTTCCACTCGCAATCCGGAAACATTGACAAAACTTTCTCGGCTTCAGGTAGCGTAAAAGCCGCCCGGCCTTTTCTCTTGTTCCGCATTGCGCTCTCGCTGATGCCACAAGCATCTGCCAATTGTCGTGACGTAATCTGCCTTTTAAACATTTCCAGCTCTAAATTAGGGTACATTCTGCTCACTCCTTTCTTTTCTCTGTACAGTAGTCTGTCTGGCTGGTAAAATATTGATGTCCCTTTGTAACGGCCTCCCGGAAAGGAGGTCTGATAGTGGAGTATACATATATCCCCGTCATGCCGTATGGCGCTCCGCCGTTTGTCGCCAAAATCCCGGCTGTTCACTCTCCGGATGAACTTCGTGAAAAAGCCATGGAAGTGTATGACGCTGCAAATGCTGCAGTGCGCTACCTGCGCAATATGCGCTAATTGATACCAACTTTTTAATTTCTTTGCATATTAAATCAGGGAGGCCGTAACATTGGGTTGCGGTCTTTCGACCTCTTGATAGACGATGTATCGTCTATCTGCTATAAATAATATCCGACATGTCGCTAATTGTCAAGTCATAATCTGCGACATGTCGCTAATTTTTTATTGCATCCGTTCTTTTTTTGTGGTATGTTGTAAACAAAGGAGGTGCGTCTCTTGGAAAACCTGTTGCAAAAAATTGATTTTCTAATGCAACGTGATGGGATAAAAAGTAAGCTCCAACTTTCAAAAGCTGCAAATATCCCTTACTCTACGCTAACAAGTTTATACAACAAAGACTTTAAAAAAGCTAAATTGCCAACCATCGAAGCAATTTGCAGGGTTTTTGGTGTTACTCTTGACTATCTTTGCCGTGATGAAATCACCGACCCCAACTATGGCCTTTCTCCGCTTTCTTCATCCGATTTATCCGAAGATGAAACCCAACTTGTAGAGGACTACCGCAATCTCAACAAACAAGGGCAAGAATATATCCGGCAAACCATGTATATTGCAAAACAGACATACAAAAAAATGCCTGACATTTCCGACTTGGAAAATCAGGCATGATTAACGGGGGCATCTAAATGATATTAAACTGCATAGAATTGTTAGGATTATGTCTTATTCTCTTTACCGTATTCTCCAAATTGATAACATTAGCGTTTAACATAATCCAACTTCCTTTTGCTGCTATCAGCCGAACTGCTGTTTATTGCATTTTATTCTTTCGCACTTTTCTTTTAGCTTTATTTTTTTCTGTATGCGTGTGGATTGCTGAACAAAATAACCTTCCAACCTTGCCTTTCCTTATTGTTTTTTCTTTTGTTTTGTATGGTGAAATTATTGCGCCTTATAGCAACAATGATATAGATTCCTCTGCTCAAACATATATTGCACTTTCTTCCGTTGTTGCTGTTATTATTTTTCTTCTTCTTTACTTTTTCAAATTCTTTCCTTTTATTAAAATACCCCTTTTATTCTTTTCTGCATTATCATGGGTTTTGAACCTTCCCTATATTGGCACATTTCTTAACTTTATTTTGCCGTTTTTGTCGTTTGTTACATGTGTGTTTGCAATATTAAATACTGTTTTAATTTGTATTGCATTTATTGGTTCTCTTTTAGGCGAAGTGAATTCAAAGAAAAATAATACTTAATTACACAAAATCAACGCCCCGCGCACCGCGCGGGGCTTACTTCTCAAAGGAGCTGATACCATGCGAAACCCCAATGGCTATGGCTGTGTTTACAAACTATCCGGCAAGCGGCGCAAGCCGTTTGCCGTCCGTATCACCGTCGGCTGGGAGCTGGGCGAGGACGGACGCAGCCGCCAGCGGTATAAACACCTTGGGTCGTTTGCTACGCAGGCTGAAGCGCTCAAAGCCCTCTCGGCCTATAACGATGATCCGCACGCACTCCCGGACGCATCGACCTTTGCGCAGGTGTATGAGCGTTGGTCTGCCGAAAAATTTGAAAAGGTATCGGAAAGCGCCATCACCGGCTATCGTGTTGCGTTCTCGCATTGCAAACCGATTCATGATGTAAAATTCGTTGACATTCGCAAAAACCACATGCAGACGATTGTCGATAAGCATAAAGGCGGCTATCACTCCAAGGAGAAGATAAAAACACTTTTTGTTCAGCTTTATAAATACGCGCTGGAAAATGATTTGGTCGCCAAGGATTACAGTAAGTTTGTCACCCTCTCCCGGCCGGATGAACCGACTACACGCCGACCGTTTACGAATGAAGAGATATCGCTGCTCTGGCAGAAAGTCGAAGCCGTTCCCAATGTGGATTTGATTCTGATTTTGATATATACCGGCTGGCGCATCGGTGAACTGCTGAACATGGAAACCGCGTCGGTCGATTTGGAAAACTGGACCATGCGCGGCGGTTCAAAAACCGCAGCCGGTAAAAACCGTGTTGTTCCCATTCATACGCGCATCCGACCTCTGGTTGCGGCCCGCTATGACCCCGCGCAAAAATATCTTGTCTGGCGTGCCGATAAGCCCAACCGCCCGATCACGCATGCGCATTTTCTTGAATCCATGTTTAACCCGGCTCTGGAGCTGTGCGGGATTCCGAAGCACGTCCCGCATGAATGCCGACATACTTGTGCCACTCTGCTTGATAATGCAGGCGCAAACCGCGTTTCTATCAAACGCATCCTTGGGCACACATCAACCGACGTCACCGACGCCGTGTATACCCATAAGGACATCGAAGAATTGCGCCGTGCTATCGAGCTTATTTCTTAACTTCTTTTGTCTATTGTTCGTCGTATTGTTTGTGTATTGTTTTTCCGAGCACTCATTTTTAAAATCAAAAAATAAGCATGAAAATACCCCGTAATTTCAAAAATTACGGGGTATTTTATATAAAAATATTTCTTACGTTTACGCCAAAATATTATAAACGTAATCCACTTCATATTCCAGTACCGATTGCTCCAGATCGGATAAAATTTTCAAATGCGCTTCAAATCCGGCCAGTTCCTCAAAATGTGTGCGCACGGTTGAGGCATCCGCTGCCGTATCGCCGCCGCAGCCGGACAGCACCGCCAGCAGAATGGCCATGCAAACAAACCGTTTCAGGTCACCACTCCCTTGTATTATACCGTTTGAGAAGTTCGGGCAGGTATCGCAGCATATCCCCCGGCGTCATTCCGTATTCGCTCAGCCGGTTTGCTGCTAAATCCCCCGCGCGGCCATGCAGCCACGCGGCAGCACAGGCTGCCTGCACCGGAGAAATCCCCTGCCCGCACAGCGACACCAGCATGCCCGCCAGCACATCCCCGCTGCCGCCCTTCGCCATGCCGGGATTGCCCGAATGATTGCGGTACATCGTACCATCCGGTGAAAAAATGCGTGTGTGATGGCCTTTATAGAGCAAAATACATCGGTTATCCTGTGCAAATGCGGCTAACTCCTCGGTTTTCGGCTGTTGGATGCCGCTCAGCCGCACAAACTCGGCTGCATGCGGCGTGAGTACAACCGGCTGTGCCGTCTGCCGTAATATATCCTTATGCGCGGAAAGCGCATTTATGCCGTCCGCATCCAAAACGACCGAACCGTTTGCACATTGCAGGAGCCCATATACAATTTCCGTCACCGCGTCCGACCGTCCCAGACCACAGCCGATGAGCACCGCGTCTGCCCGCGCAGCCAAGGCAGTCAGCACAGGCAGCGCTTCGCGCGACAGCATACCGTCTGCATCGCACGGCATCGGCCGCACGACCGGCTCATTCAGCTTGACCGCAAGCACCGACCAAGCCTTTTCGGACGTTGCCAGCGTTACCACGCCGCTGCCCATGCGCACCGCACCCTGTGCGGCGAAATATGCCGCACCTGTATAGCCCGCAGAACCGCACACACACAGCACGCGCCCGAACGCATTCTTATCTGCCTCCGGCTGCCTACGCGGCAAAATGCCATCCACATATGCCTCGTCGATCTCGATAAACGCCTCTGCCATGTCATACCCGCTCCTATTCTTGCCGTTTTACCTGTATTCAGCATAGCACGACGCCTTGTTTTGCGTCAAGCAAAGCACATCATTTTACTGTCTCCCGTGTCCCGTTCCGGTGTCCGACGGAATACAATGAACCGAGGAGGTGATTTTTTGCCCATCCGTATTTTTATTGACCCAGGGCACAACCCCACCGGTCCAAACACCGGTGCGGAAGGAAACGGCCTGCGTGAGCAGGACGTAAACTATACGGTCAGCATGTACCTTGCCGAACTACTGCGTGCCGACCCGCGTTTTGCCGTTCGGCTGAGCCGCAACAGCCCGACCGAAATCCTCGGCACGAGCAACGCGACGAGCCTCGCTACACGCGTCAACATGGCCAACAGCTGGCCTGCTGATTACTTCATCAGCATCCACTGCAATTCCAACGTCAACCCCGCCATCAACGGCACGGAGGTTTACGTCTACCAACAGAACACGCAACCCTACTGGCTGGCGCAGCATGTGCTGCAAGGCATTGTCAACCGTGTCGGCACCAAGGACAACGGTGTGCGTCTCAATCCCAGCTTATATGTACTGCGCCGCACACGTATGCCCGCCATTTTGGTCGAGCTGGCCTATCTGAGCAACGAAGCGGATGCCCAAAAGCTGCAGGATGACCCCTACGGCTTCGCACAGGGCATCTATAACGGCATGCTCAGCTATTTCGGATTCAGTCCTCTGTAATCAAAAAAGGTCTTGCCTGGGGCAAGACCTTTTTCTGTATCCGGTTTATTGCACAGTTAGAATCCGCCAGTCACGCCAAGCACTTGTCCAGTAATGAACGAGGCACGCTCCGAGCAAAGATACAGTACGCTTTGCGCAACCTCATCTGCGGTTCCGATTCGGCCGAGCGGTGTCTCTGCCGCCAGCCCGCGCATGGTTTCACTGCTGTGCATAGCGTTCATATCGGTATCGATTACACCGGGCGCCACACAGTTGACACGGATACCGCTCGGTCCGAACTCCTGTGCCAGTGACTTGGTCAGCCCGATCAGCGCTGCTTTACTCGCTGCATAATGGCTTTCACAGGAGGCGCCCATCTGTCCCCAGACGGATGAAATGGTCACAATGCTGCCCTGCTTTCGGTGCAGCAGGTCGGGCAATGCCGCCCGAATGGTGCGCACCGCTCCCATCAGGTTGATATCCAACATGCGCTGCCAATCCTCATCCGTAATGTCCTGAAACAGCTTCTGCTCCGCAATGCCGGCGTTGCACACCACCGCATCGGGCGCGCCAAAGTGCCCGCGCGCCTCTCCAAACGCACGGCTGACCGCCTTATCATCATGCAGGTCGGCGCATAGCGCCAGTGCGCCGGTTTGCTCTGCCAGCGTGCCGGCAACCTCCCGATTAACCCGATAGGTAAACGCAACCTGCCAGCCGGCTGCGGAAAAGGCATGCACACACGCTGCACCGATGCCGCGCGATCCTCCTGTAATAAAAACCGTCTGTGCCATCAGATTGCAACCGTCTGCTGCGCTTCAAACAGGCACTGATTCAAATCCTTTTCACGCGACAAGCCCTCTTCGATATCCAAATCGGTGACCTGATTGTCGTCAAACACCACAACACGATTGGTCTTTCCCTCTATCAGCGCGCACACCGCAGCATAGCCCATACGGGTTGCCATAACACGGTCCTGTGCGGTCGGAGAACCGCCGCGCTGGATGTGTCCCAGAATGGTCACGCGAGTATCAATCCCCGTCGCCTCATGGATGTGATCGGCAACCTCCTGTGCAGAGCCATAGCCCTCCGCGACGATGATGATGTGATGATTGCGGCCCTTAATACGGCCCATACGCATTTTTTCTACAATATCGGTATCAAAATCCAGCTTGCGCTCAGGCAGGCAAATTGCTGTTGCACCAACCGCACAGCCGACATGCAGTGCCAAATGGCCGGCCCGGCGTCCCATAACTTCCACAACCGAGCAACGCTCATGCGACTGCATGGTGTCGCGCAGCTTGTCGATGCACTCGATTGCGGTGTTGCACGCCGTATCAAAGCCGATGGTGTAATCCGTGCACACGATATCGTTGTCAATCGTGCCGGGCACACCGATACACGGCACACCCTTACGGGAAAGCGCCTGCGCGCCGCGGAACGTACCGTCGCCACCGCAGCAAATCAGGCCGTCAATACCGAGATATTTGCAAGTGTCTGCCGCTTTTTGCAGTCCTTCCTCGGTCATCATCTCCTTGCAGCGCGCAGTATACAGCATCGTGCCTCCGCGACGGATGATGCCGTCGACACTGCGTGCGCCCATCTCAATGATATCACCATTAATCAGACCGCTGTAGCCACGGCGGATGCCAAGCACGGAAATATCATTTGCGGATGCGGTTCGAACAACCGCGCGAATCAAGGCATTCATACCGGGTGCGTCGCCGCCGCTGGTGAGTACGCCAATTCTACGAATTTGCTTGTCCATAAAGAGCCTCCTGTATCGGTTGCTTAGAATTTATCCAATTAATTCATTATAACATTTTCTTCCCCCAAGAGAAAGCGCAATTTTTCCAAAAGGGGCACATCCGGCCTGCACCAGTAGCGCCTTGCCGCAAGGGTTTTCTTTTTGGTATCCGTGGGGTACAGATACACCGGCGTATCCCCCGGCTGTGTGACCAGAACCGTTTTAATCTGCGGCCATTCGTCGCTCTGCATGCTGGAAATACGCAAATACAGTTTTTGCGCCGCAATACGCGCGGCCTGCGCATCCGTATAAACCGACTGCTGCGGATGCTCACGTGACTGCATACTGCTGACCGCCACTTCGGTCAGCGGCTGCGCTTCGTTTAGCAGGATCTTAGGCGCCTCATCCTCGCGTGCGTCAATTTTACCAGTCAGCAGCACCGCGCTGTCCTCAGTCAGATACGCGCCGCACTGCTGAAGCGAGCGCGGAAACACCACTAATTCAATCGCCGCCGATTCATCCTCTACCGTCACATACGCCATCATCGAGCCATTTTTGGTCGATTTGAGCCGTACCGCCGTAATTACACACGCCAGATGGACGGTCATGCCGTCCTTATACTGCGGCTGTGCGCTCTCGCCAGACAGATCGTCGATGATTTGACGGACCGAAGCCGCCTGCGCCTGCCGCGCCAAATCGCGGTATTCGTCCATCGGATGGCCAGACAAATACAGACCGGTCGTTTCCTTTTCCATCGCAAGCAATTCCCGCTTGGAAACCTCCGGAATATTGGGCAAGGCGATTTGTGTATCCTGCACCGCATCGTTGCCCATACCGAACAGATCCATCTGTCCTTCTATATTCTTTTTGCGGCTCTGCGCAATCGCATCTACCACCGCGCCCACAATCTGAATCAGCTGACTGCGGCGGTAGCCCATCGAATCAAACGCCCCCGCTTTAATCAGACTTTCGAGCGCACGGCGGTTTAGTTCGCGGTCGTACATGCGCTCACAGAACTCCTGAAACGAAGAAAACATTCCGCCCGTCTCGCGTTCTGCCACCAGCTGCTTCATAAACGAACGGCCCACGCCCTTAACCGCAGCCAAGCCAAAGCGGATATCCCGCCCGGAAACCGAAAATCCGTCAAACGACTCGTTGACATCGGGTGGCAGCACGGAAATACCCATCTCTCGCGCGGCCTGAATATATTCCGAAATTTTGTCCGAGGAATCGAGCACACTGGTCAGCAGCGCCGCCATATATTCACGCGGATAATGGCATTTGAGATACGCCGTGCGGAAAGAAACCACCGCATAGCACACTGCATGCGCCTTGTTAAACGCGTAGTTGGCAAAATCCATGATTTCATCAAACAAGCTTGCGGCAACAGCTTCCGGCACACCGCGCCTCACCGCGCCGTCAATGCCAAGCTCCTCGTTGCCATGGATGAAGTTGACGCGCTCCTTTTCCAGTTCCTTCATCTTTTTCTTGCTCATCGCGCGGCGCACCATATCCGCCTTGCCAAGCGAATAGCCTGCCAAGCTTTGGAACACCTGCATAACCTGTTCCTGATAAATCATGCAGCCATAGGTGACGCCTAAAATCGGCTCGAGCAATGGGTGCTTATAGGTTACCTTTTCCGGATGGTGACGGCACTCGATATAGCGCGGGATGGACTGCATCGGCCCCGGCCGGTACAGCGCCACGACCGCGGTGATGTCCTCAATGGACTCCGGCTGCAGGCCGGTGACAACATTGGTGATGCCCGCGCTTTCGAGCTGGAACACGCCCATCGTCGAGCCGCGGCCGAGCATTTCATAGGTGGCCTTATCGCTCATATCCACCTTTTCGATGCTGAAATTCGGCACATGGCGACGAACCATCTTTTCCGCATCCGCAATGACCGTCAGGTTGCGCAGACCGAGGAAGTCCATTTTGAGCAGTCCCAACTCTTCGAGCGTGGTCATGGTAAACTGCGTGACCATCTGCTCATCATTGCGCGCGAGCGGCACATAGGTGTCGACCGGATCCTTGGTGATGACCACGCCTGCCGCGTGCGTAGACGCATGGCGCGGCATACCTTCCAGCGCGCGTGCGGTGTCTATTAGTTCGCGTACCTGCGGCTTCTCGTCGTACATTTTCTTTAGCTCCGGATTGACCGAAAGCGCTTTATCAATCGTGATGTGCAGTTCATTGGGGACCTGCTTGGCGACAACGTCAACCTCGTTATACGGGATGTTGAGCGCACGGCCCACGTCACGAATGGCGCCGCGCGCCGCCATTGTGCCGAAGGTGACAATCTGCGCTACGCGGTCCTTGCCGTATTTATTCGTAACATACTCAATGACTTCGGGGCGGCGCACATAGCAGAAGTCCACATCGATATCCGGCATGGACACGCGCTCCGGGTTCAAAAATCGCTCGAAGTAAAGCGAGTAATGGATGGGGTCAAGGTCGGTGATGCCCAGACAGTAGGACACAATCGACCCCGCCGCCGAGCCGCGTCCCGGCCCGACCGGAATCCCTTGCCGCTTAGCGTAACCGATGAAGTCGGAAACAATCAGAAAGTAATCGACAAATCCCATCTTGGCAATCATATCAATTTCATACTGCAAGCGCGTCCGCACCGTGCCGTCATCCTTTGGATAACGCACGGCAAAACCCTCATCGCATAGCTTTTGCAGATACTGTAGGGCGGTATACCCTTCCGGCACATCAAATTCCGGCAGGTGATATTTGCCGAACTCAAATTCAACCTGACACCGCTCGGCAATTTTGACCGAATTGGCAAGCGCTTCGGGATGATTCAGGAACAATGCGGCCATCTCGTCCGCATCCTTGATATAGAATTCCTCGGTTTCAAACTTCATGCGCGTGGGGTCATCCACCGTTTTACCCATCTGGATGGACATGAGAACGTCCTGAATACGCGCGTCCTTTCGGGTCAGATAATGCGCGTCATTGGTCGCAACCAGCCCGATATTCAGCTCCTCCGCCAACTGGAACAGCCCTTCGTTAACCTTTTTCTGAATCTCAATCCCGTGGTCCTGCACTTCCAGATAGAAGTGGTCGCGATCAAAAATTTCCAGAAACTGCTCGCACAGTTCATACGCGCCGTCCATGTCCCCCTCAGCCAACGCGCGCGGAATCACGCCTGCAAGGCAGGCAGACAAGCAAATCAAGCCCTCGCTGTGTTGTCGCAGCAACTCCATGTCAATGCGCGGCTTCATATAGAAGCCCTCGGCAAAACCCAGCGATACCAGATGAATAAGATTGCGATAACCGGTCATATTTTCGCACAGCAAAATCAGATGGCTGTGCCACTCTCCATTCACATAGCTGCGGTCAAACCGCGAATGTGGCGCAAGGTAGACTTCGCACCCTATGACCGGATGGATGCCCTTGGCCTTACATGCACGGTAAAAATCGATTACACCGTACATCACGCCGTGATCGGTCAGTGCGCACGCGGTCTGGCCCAGTGCCGCTACACGGTCCACCAACCCCTCGATACGGCATGCGCCGTCCAGCAGGCTATATTCACTATGCACATGCAAATGCGCAAACGGTACCATTTAGTCCTCCTTTGACGCAAACTCGGTAATTTTTTTCAGTCTATGGCTCAGCCCCGGTTTGGAGATCGGCGGCTCGAACCGCCGCGCCAGCTCCGCCAATGTATCAGTCGGATAGTCCAGCCTGAGGCGCACGGTCTCCCGCAGATTTTCCGGAAACGCCTCCTCTCCGCGCGTATCGAGCACGGCACGAATGGCCGCAATTTGCCGCGCGGCCGCATCCGCCGTCTTGACGAGGTTCGCCGTTTCGCAGTTGACTTGCCGGTTGATCGTATTACGCAGGTTTTTTTCCACCTTGGCTTCCATCAGCGCCATCGCCGCATGCGGCGCGCCGATACAGGTCAGAAAATCCTCTACACTTGCGCTGTCTTTAAAATATAACAGGCATGTGCCGCCCCGACGCGCGAGCTTGGGAGACAGGCCCAAATCCAGCAGCAAGCTGGTCTCCTCCCCGGCAAGGCTTTGATGACTGCTTTTCAGCTCCAGATGGCTCTTTTTCTCCGGCCCCGCCACTGTCCCCACCATCAGAAACGCGCCGCGCAGAAAAGACGCTAAACAACATTCCTCTTCCAACTCATTGCGATTGAGATGATAGGTCACATGGCTTTTGCGATCATATCCCAGCGCATCAAAAATCCGACCGATCTGCGCCGATTGCTCGAGCACAATCTGATATTTTCTGCCCTGCCGCTGCGGCTCGCATACGACAAAAAACGCGCGCTGCAGCAAAGCCTGCAAGCGGCGCGCAACCACGGCGTTTTCTGTGGACAGACGGATCTCCCGATGGGAGAAAACCGTTGCATGCAGCAATGCGCCGTAGGCCTCGGCCCGCGTACAGCACGCACGCTGCATCGACACACGGCACAGCTCATTTTTTACCTCAGTTGAAAAGGACATCTCTGCTCCCTGTTTTTCTCTGTTTATCTTTGATAATCGCGGTGCATAGTGACTACACCGTAATCATGGCCACGCAGATGATTGCTGAGCGCCTCAGCGATGGCAACCGAGCGGTGTTTTCCGCCTGTGCAGCCAATGCCGATGATGACGTTAGACTTTCCCTCCGCCATATAGCGCGGCAGCAGAAAGTCGATGAGGCTGGTCAGATGCCCCATCAGCGCATCTGCCGTACCGCCTTGAAATACATAGTCGCGGACATCCGGATCTGTGCCGTTTTTCTCACGCAGACTCATCTCATAATATGGGTTTGGCAGAAATCGCACATCAAAGACCAAATCGGACTCGGGCGGAATACCGTATTTGAAACCAAACGACTGCACGATCACCTCAAACGCACCATTGCCATCCGTACCGGCGAACAAGGCAAGCAGACGCTCCCGAAGTCCGGCAGCGGACAAGCCGGTTGTATCAACCACAAAGTCGGCCCGGTTGCGCAGTGCCGACAACATATGGCGTTCTTTTTCGATCGCCGCGGTCATGGGTATCCCCTTTTCCATCAGCGGATGCTTGCGGCGTGTCTCCTTGAAGCGCCGGATGAGCGTCGGCGTATCCGTATCCAGAAACAGGATGCGATAATCGCAGCCCATGGTTTTGATCGAATCGAGGGAATCAAACAGCTGCTGAAAATCCCCACCCGCACGCACGTCAGTGACCAATGCCACCTTCTCATATCGCTCGGTCGCGGCCAGACAGATCTCCGCAAAGCGCGGAATCAGCGCAATCGGCAGATTATCCACGCAATAATAGCCCAAATCCTCAAACGTGGCAACCGCGCGACTCTTTCCTGCGCCCGACATGCCCGAAACAATGATAAAATACATTTATGCCAATCCCCCTTGTCCAACAGCACGCTTTAGCGAACGATGCGTACCTCACATTCCAGCTCCACGCCGAACCGCTCACGCACGCGCTGCTGCACCAACTCAATCAGACGAAGCATCTCGTCGCAGGTCGCGCCGCCGCGATTGATCAAAAAGCCTGCATGCTTTTCCGAAACCTGCGCCGCGCCAACTGAAACCCCCTTAAGGCCCGCATCCTCAATCAGCCTTCCGGCAAAATATCCTTCCGGCCGCTTGAAGGTCGAACCGGCAGATGGGAAATTGAGCGGCTGCTTGTCGCGCCGGCGCTGTGCAAAATCATTCATCTTATCCAAAATCACGGCCGGATCGCCGGGCTGCAGCCGCATGGTCGTGCGGACAACCGTCCAATCCGAATGCGCGCGGAACGCACTGTTACGGTATCCGAAGCAATGTTCTTCGCCCGTAAGCGTGTGCAAATTTCCCTCACCGTCCAGATATTCGGTTTTTTCCACAATCCCCGCCATCTGACCGTCATATGCACCGGCGTTCATGAACACCGCGCCGCCTACGCTGCCCGGAATACCGCCGGAAAACTCCGCACCGGTCAGTCCCGCTCGCTGTGCACGCCGGGCCACGCGGCCAAGCAGTGCGCCAGCTTGAGCCACCAGCGTTCCATCGTCTTCCGCGCGTACATCGTCCAGCTCGGTCATGCAGATGACCGCTCCACGATACCCCGCATCTGCAACCAGCATATTGGAACCGTTACCCAGCAGCAGCAGCGGCAAGCCACAGCCCCGAATCACCTTGAGCGCTTCCGACAACTGTTCCGGTGTTTTGGGGGTGACAAACAGATCGGCAGGTCCGCCGATGGCAAACGTTGTATGACGACTCATCGGCTCTGCCGCCGCGATCTCTATATCCGGAACGGCAGCGCGCAGCGCCGCCATACATGACACGTTGATATTTTCCATATGATCCTCCATTGCTCTGACCGGTAAATCTACAAGTAAGCCGCAGCGGCAGGCCGATGCTTTTCTTCCGCATCCGCGCCGCACAGCAGCAGTATTGCTTCTTGTTCGCAAGTATTATACCAAATACGGACGTAAAGTGCAAATCAAAGGCACCCCGAAGGGTGCCTTTTTTTAATTTCTTGTTTTATGAATTTTACGAACCGCTTGCTGCCTGCAGCAGGCTGGCGCCTTCCGCCATGTCGGTCATGGCAGTCTGCAACTGCTCGCCCATCTTCGTGGTCAACTCAGACAGCTTGGTCTGATCGGTCTCCTCCGTCATCGCAGAAACGGTATCAATGAACTCGATCAGGGACTGGCAGCCGGACTGAATCTTGGTATGCGCCTCGGCATAGGCCTCCGGCGGAGTGATGGCAATGAAATCATTCAGCGAGGCCTTCATATCCTCCAGCACTTGCTTGGCCGATTCCGGATCGGTAACAGCCGTGCTCGCGCTGTTTTGGATCTCGCTCATCTCTGTGCTCAGATCCTCAACCGCCTGCTGGTACTCTTCTTCAGTCAGTGCAGTCGAAGCAGCTTCACCGCTCTCACCGGTCGCGCCGCCGTTATCGCCGGTACCTGCATTGTTGCCGCCGCCGCAAGCCGCCAGAGAAAGTGCCAACGCCGCTGCGAGCAGAGCAGCCAGCAAACGCTTTGTCATATTCTTCTTCATATTGTGTCTCTCCTTACCCTTACTTGTTTTTTTCAAGACTGTATTAAGCATTATAAAGGAAGAGAGCTGAATTGTAAAGTCAAATATTGCCAGTAGCTATGCAAACTTATCAGCAAATTCCTGTGCATTTTACCTATTAAGTCTTAGCGCACCCAAACTTCCTCATGCTCACCGCGCCGCGGACGTCCCAACAGCAGACGGCTTGCTTCTGTTGCCGGCTGTCCACGATACAGCACCTCATACATTGCTTCCGTAATCGGCATGGAAACGCCCTGCTGCTTGGCCAGATGATAACCTGCCTCGGTTGCATAGTAGCCTTCCACGGTCGCGCCGACCTCCTGCATGGCCTGCTGAACGCTCTTTCCCTTGCCTATCAGAATCCCTGCACGACGGTTGCGCGAGTGCATCGAGCAGCAGGTTACAATCAGGTCGCCCACGCCGGATAAGCCCGCAAATGTCTCCTGCCGCGCGCCCAGTTGGACGCCCAGCCGCGCAATCTCGGTCAATCCGCGGGTCATAAAGGCCGCCTTGGCGTTATCGCCCATACCAAGGCCGTCCGCGATGCCCGCGCCCAGCGCAATGATGTTTTTAAACGCGCCGCCAAGCTCACAGCCGATAATATCCGCCGAAGTGTACACGCGAAAATAGTTTTCGTTCATGAAGGCCGCTTGCGTCAGCTCAGCTGCGGCGCGGCTTTCCGACGCGGCTACAATAGCAGTCGGTACCCCACGCGATACCTCCTCCGCATGGGTCGGGCCGGTCAGCGCGACAACCGGATTGTTACCGTGCATCGCGCGGTCAATTGTCTGCGAAAAGCGGCAGTAGCCATGCTTGGCATCCAGCCCCTTGCCCACGTTGACGATCACCGTACCCGCCGGAACGATATTCGCCAACTGCTCCGCCGTGGACGCGACCGCAAACGATGGCACCGCCATCACGATAAGGTCAGCCTTTGCCGCACCCGACATATCGGTGGTAATCGCAATCCCCTCCGGAATCTTAACGCCCGGCAGCAGCTTTTCATTGGCGCGCTCACGCAGCAGCAGGTCGCACTCCTCCTGCAAATAAGTCCACGAGGTCACCTCATGGCCATTATCATGCAGCAGCAGCGCCAGCGCAATACCCCAGCCGCCGGTACCCAGTACAAAAACCTTCATTTTCCGTTCTCCTCTCCGTTACGCTCGGACTGCTCAATGGTTTTCTTGCTTTTGAAGGAAAACTTGTTTTCCTCGCCGCGCAAAATGCGCGCGATATTCGAGCGGTGCATGAAAACCACCGCCACCGCCATGCCGAATGCCATCGCAATCAGCACAGGGTCATCGTAGAATAGAAAGGTGGTGATGGGAAAGCTGATTGCGCCCAGAATCGACCCGAGGGAAATCCAACGTGTCAGCGCCACCGCTACAAAAAACAGAGCAAACGCAATCAGGAAAATACGCCAGTCGAACAGCAGCAGCATTACCGCGCCCACCAGCACGCCCTTGCCGCCGCGGAAGCCGAAATACAGCGGGAACATATGCCCGAGAATCACAAAGATGCCCGCTACCAGCTTACCAACCGGTCCGGCCAGCATCGCGCCAATCGATACTGCCGCTGCGCCCTTGGCGATATCGCCCAACAGCACAAACAGCGTCTTGCCCGCGCCCATTGTGCGATAGGAGTTGGTCAGTCCTGCGTTGCCGCTGCCGTATTCGCGGATGTCCTTTCCCAGTGTAACCTTACTGACAATGATTGCAAAACTCAGCGAGCCAAGCAGATAGGCGCACACAGCAATGATAGCAAAATGCGTAAGTGTCATATGTTTTTCCCCCAGTTACAGAAATAACAGCCGCGCTCATCATTCCCTCTTATCACTACGCTCTCGGATCACCATGCGCACCGGCGTACCGGTCAGACCGAACACCTCGCGAATCTGATTTTCCAGATAGCGCTGATAGGAAAAATGGAATAGCCGCGCGTCGTTGCAGAAGCAAACAAAGGTCGGCGGACAGGTGGATGCCTGCGTCATATAGAAAATACGCAGACGGCGGCCCTTGTCGGTCGGCGGCTGCACACGGGCAGTCGCCTCAGCCAGAATCGAATTGAGGCGGCCGGTCGGGATACGCATGTGGTTCTGCTCATAAACCTCGTGAATCAGACCAAACAGCTTGTCGACACGCTGGCCGGTCTGTGCCGAGATGAACAATACGGGTGCATACGGCATATAAGCCAGCCCTTCGCGCACGCGAAGCGTATATTCCTTCATGGTCGAGCCATCTTTTTCAACCAGATCCCATTTGTTGACCACGATGATGCACGCCTTGCCTGCGTTGTGCGCCTCACCCGCGACCTTGGTATCCTGCTCGGTCACACCTTCGGTCGCATCAATCATGATAACGCACACATCCGCGCGCTCGACCGCAAGCAGCGAGCGCATCACCGAATATTTCTCAATCTTTTCGTCCACCTTGCTCTTTTTGCGGATGCCCGCAGTATCGATAAACGTAAACTTTCCGTGCGCATTGTCCACATCCGCATCCACGCTGTCGCGCGTAGTGCCGGCCATGTTGGATACAATGACGCGTTCCTCGCCAAGCACGCGATTGAGCAGGCTGGACTTACCGACGTTCGGCTTACCGATGAGCGCGACACGGATGCGCTCCTCATCCTCTCCGGCCTCCTCTTCGAGCGGGAAATGCTCATATGCCGCGTCCAGCAACTCACCCATTCCGTAACCGTGCAGCGCGGAAATGCCGTATGGCTCACCCAAACCGAGGTTATAAAACTCATAAAACTCCGGTTCCGGTTGACCCGGCTTGTCACACTTATTGACCGCCAGCACAATCGGCTTGCCCGAGCGCAGCAGCATGGCCGCCACATCCTGATCAGCCGCCGTGATACCGGTGCGCAGGTCCGTGATGAAAATAATCACATCCGCGTGCGAGATCGCTGTTTCCGCTTGAAAACGCATAAACTGCAAAATCTCGTTGTCGTTATTCGGCTCAATGCCGCCGGTATCGATAATCGTAAAATCACGGCCGCGCCAGTCGCTCTCCGCATACAAACGGTCGCGCGTTACGCCAGGCGTATCCTCCACAATCGACAGGCGTTTACCCGCCAGCCGGTTGAACAACTGGCTTTTGCCGACGTTCGGCCGGCCCACAATCGCAACAATCGGTTTTGGCATATCGTTTCCCTCCTCTTTGCTTCGGGGGTGTCAGTCTTCAAAAATTTTGGCGAGCAAATCCGCACCGTCGATTTCCACCGGCACAAGCGGCACGCCAATCGCATCCGCGACCTGCTGCGGGGTATAATCGTCCAGAAATACATCGCCGCCATCGCGCAGCATGTTGGCCGAGATCAGCACACGCTCACCCAAATCGCGGCCTGCCAGCTGTGCAATCAAATCCTGTCCGGTGATCAAACCCGCAACCGAAACGCGATGCCCGAAAAAGTCATTGCGAATTTGCACTACTTTTCCATTCAGATTATCGCATTTTGCGGCCGCTTCGTCAAGCAGAACCGCCATGGACGGCGCCGCCGCCGCACCGGTGGCAATGGTGAAAGGACGCGCCGTGCGGCCCGCGTAATCAGGCAGCGCCAAGCGGAATTCCTCCATAAACAGCGGCAGCATGCCGATGCCGTTTTCAAACTGGGTGAAATCCTCATAATACGCAGTATCCGGCAGCGGACGTTCGGCTTTGAGATACAGCTCATCTCCGCACCAGACCAGCCTTGTGCCTAAATCATCCAGGCACGCTTCCGCGAATGGCTCTACGATGTCCAGAATCGCCTCGGCCGCCGCCTTGTCGGCTGGCTCGAGCGGATACAACCCCTCGCGATGCCGCGTCATGCCGAACGGCACGACCGAAATCGTATTCACCGCAGGATACAACGCCTTGAGATCACGCAGCGAGCGCTTCAATTCCTCGCCGTCGTTTAAGCCCTTGCACACCACAAGCTGACAATTCATCTGGATGCCGCCCTCGGCAAAGCGATTCATAATTTTCAGCGCTTCACCCGCGCGCGGGTTGTGCAGCATTTTAACGCGCAGCTCCGGATTGGTTGTCTGCACCGAAATATTGACCGGCGAAATGTGCATGCGCAGAATACGGTCGACATCCGCTTCAGACAGGTTGGTCATTGAGATATAATTGCCCATCAGAAAGGACATACGCGCGTCATCGTCCTTGACATAAAGCGTTTTGCGCATACCGCGCGGCAGCTGATCAATGAAGCAGAACACACACTTATTCGAGCACTGCTTCATGCCGTCCATCAGATAATGCTCAAAGTTCAACCCAAGCGGTTCGCCCTCGCGCTTGCGCACGCGTACCTCGCGCAGCGTTTTCCCATCCGCTTCCAGCACCTGTAAAGTAAGCGAAGCGTCATAACTGTAAAATTTATAATCGAGCACATCTCGAATGGCGGTGTTATCAATTTGCAGCAGGGTTTCCCCTGCTTGCAGTCCTGCGCGCTCCGCCGGACTGCCCGCGTCCACGCTGACAATTTTTGACGCCATACAGCGCCCTCCTTTCGGCAATTTTCCTTTTCCTTGCGATGCCCGGCACATCTTTTTCGTTGGGGCCGCCAGCGATCCAAATCAGACGAAACCATAAAAAAATGGAGAAGTCGTTGCCGCCTTCTCCATCTCCTGTTCTGTTTTCGCCTTACGCTTCCTTAACGGCGACAACCTCACGGCCGTTATAATAACCGCAAGCCTTGCACATTCTGTGAGCCAGCTTCATCTCGCCGCAGTGCGGGCACTTGGTCATGCCGGGCAGAGAGAGCTTCCAATGAGAGTTACGACGCTTGTCACGGCGGGCTTTCGATACCTTTCTCTTCGGTACTGCCATGGTGGATACACCTCCTACTCTATCTTCTATATTTTTTATTAACGAACTTCAGTTGCGCTCGTCCTCACCGGAATCGAGCAGAGCGTGCAGCGCGGCAAAACGCGGATCGATTTGTTTGCTTTCGCAATCACAATCGACCTCGTTGCGGTCAGCGCCGCAGTGCGGACACAATCCCCTGCAATCCTCCCGACACAGATACGTCATCTGCACCTGAAGAATCAATGCGGGCACCATCACATCCGCCGGGTCCACGCTGTCACCGGTCAGCACGAAAAGATCATCCTCTTCTTCCGCATCCGGGTCGTCCGATAATACCGTATCGACCTCGGCTGTCAGCAAAATCTGAAGAGGCTTGAGGCAGCGCGCACAGGCAGTGGAGTAAATCGTTTTGATTGTTCCCGTCAGCCGCAATATGCCGCTTTCACCGGAAACCTCGCCGCTCATCTGAACCGGGCTTTGAAACGGCTTGGCACCGTACAAAGTCTCTTCCCGCAGGTCAATCGTTTCAGAAAACGGAATTGACGCATGCTGGGACGCGGTCAGTTTTCTTAAATCAATCTTCATGTCAACCTCACATGGTACTAAGATAGTATACTACACCCAATCCCGCTTTGTCAACCAAAAAATGCGGCAAAAAACGCATTTCTCTATCCGGCGGGAGCACTTCCCTTTTCTTCCGAAATGCGGTATACTGAATGCGTTCCATTATTTTTACAGAAAAGGATACCGCATCTTGAGAGAATATTATATCACAAAAAACGACAGCGGGCAACGGCTGAACAAATTTCTTGAAAAAGCAGTACCTCTGCTGT
This sequence comes from Candidatus Agathobaculum pullicola, assembly GCF_052117205.1. Classification (NCBI taxonomy): domain Bacteria; kingdom Bacillati; phylum Bacillota; class Clostridia; order Eubacteriales; family Butyricicoccaceae; genus Agathobaculum; species Candidatus Agathobaculum pullicola. The sequence goes on from NZ_JBQKJP010000002.1 coordinate 135,143, forward strand.
CCGGCGGCATGATGCACAAATCTCTGCGCCTCAAGCGCATCAAGGTCAACGGCAAACGCACAGAAGCCGCCTACCGTCTTTGCGAAGGCGACACGGTGCAGCTCTACCTCAATGACAGCTACTTTGAAGCGCCGTGTGAAGAGCAAGCCTTCCGCCGCATCACGCAGCCGCATGTCCGTATCGTCTATGAGGATGAGAACATCCTTCTGGCCGACAAAGCGCCCGGTATGGTCGTCCATGCCGACGAACATGGCGACACCAATACGCTGATTGCGCACATTCAGGCATATCTGTTCCGGTCCGGCGCATGGAACCCTGATGACGCGGCCTCCTTTGCGCCCGCGCTGTGTAACCGCATTGACCGCAACACCGGCGGTATTGTCATCTGCGCGAAAACCGCCGAAGCGCTGCGCATCCTCAATGAACGCATCAAGGAGCGCGAACTGGAAAAGCGCTATCTGTGCGTGGTGCACGGCAGACCTGTACCGCCCGAAGGACACATTGAAAACTATCTGCGGCGGGATGAAAAGCGCAAGCAGGTCACACTGCACAAAACACGCGTTCCCGGCGCGAAAACCGCCAAAACGCGCTATCGCACGCTTGCCAGCAGCGGCAAGCTGTCTCTGGTCGAGTGTGAATTGCTCACCGGACGTACCCATCAGATTCGTGCGCACATGGCATCCATCGGCTGCCCGCTGCTCGGGGACGGCAAATATGGCACCAATGAGTTAAACCGTCCCTACCGCGAAAACGGCCAATTGCTGTATGCGTATTCACTAACGTTTTGCTTTGAAGCGGATGCCGGCGTGCTTTCTTATTTAAACGGCCGCACATTCCGCGTAAAGCATATCCCCTTTGTCGAGCAGTATTTCCCATCCTATCACATTCCGTAAGCGCAGGAGCAACCTATCCGGCTTTCGCATGGAAAAGCGACAGGCACAAATGTGCCTGCCGCTTTGTTTTATCATTATCATTGCAGCCAAGATGGTTTTTCGCGCATTCGCACACCCGCTGCGATACCGAGCGCGGCATACATGGTCACCACCGAAGTGCCACCGTAGGAGAAGAACGGCAGCGTCAGACCCATAACAGGCAGCAAACCGACATTCATAAAGATATTCATGAAGGTCTGGAATAGGAACATGCCGCCCACACCCACTGCCAACAGCGCGGAAAACATAGTAGAAGCGCGGTAAGAGACGTAGAACAAGCGCAGAATGAGCAGGCCCAGCAGGCAAATAATCAGCATACAGCCGATAAAGCCAAGTTCCTCACCTGCGACCGAAAAGATATAGTCGGTCTGATTTTCCGATACTAACTGCATTTGCGTCATCGTACCGTGTGTCAATCCCTGTCCGGAAATCTGTCCGGAGCCGATGGCGATTTTACCGTAGGTCGCCTGCATAGAAGCATTGGGATCAATGGACGGGTCGAACAACACCAGAATACGGGTTTTCTGATAATCCTTCAAGATAAAGTTCCAGATAATCGGGATGCTGACGATACCAAGACCTAAGCCCGCGCCCAACCATTTCAGCGAAAGCCCCGCAGCAAACAGCATAATGAGCGCAATCATAAAGTACTGGATCGCCATGCCGGTATCACCCGAAGCGATGACAACCGCACCCATCATAATCAGCGTGTGCAGACCGATGACGAACAGCCCGCGCCACTCGCTGATATGGTCCTTGATTTCCGAAATATGCGCGGCAAGCGTGAAAATGAATATCAGCTTGCCCAGCTCACCCGGCTGCAGGCTGGTGAGACCCAGATCCAGCCATGCGCGCTGACCGTTGACCGACATACCCAGAGGTGTAAAGAGCAAAAATTGCAGACCAATGTTTATCAGTACGAAAATCTTCCACCAGCCGCTCATACCCTCCAAATCAATCAGGCTCATCACCACAAAAGCACATAAGCCCATGATAATTGCCGCCCCTTGAATGATCAGATTCCGTGTACTGCCGTCAAACACGGTTACCGGGTTGAGCGTCGCCGAGTAGATCATGACCATGCCGTACCCCGAACAAACCAGAGCCAATATCACCAGATACAGGTCGGTATTTTTGATGTAATGCGTGACCGTTTTGAAAACGTCCATGCCGACCCTCCTTTTGCCGAAATTATATACGCTTTATATCATACCACAACGCAGCCGCTTTTTCGAGTCACAAATTCGGCAAATTTTTCACGCTGTCCGCTGGAAAACTGTGCAGAACATTGTTATAATAATGTCACTGTGTAAAATTTACAGGAGGAACTGCTATGCTATCCGATATTGAAATCGCACAGGGCTGCCAGATGCGCCCGATCACCGAAGTCGCCGCATCCGCCGGTCTGGATGTGGAGGATCTGGAATTATACGGAAAATACAAGGCCAAGCTGTCTGCCGATGTCTGGAAAAAGACAGCCGGTCAGCCGGACGGCAAGCTGGTGCTGGTCACCGCCATCAACCCCACTCCGGCCGGCGAGGGCAAGACCACCACAACCGTCGGCCTTGGTCAGGCAATGGCAAAGCTCGGCAAAAAAGCTATGATTGCCCTGCGCGAGCCGTCCCTCGGCCCGGTATTCGGCATCAAGGGCGGCGCTGCCGGCGGCGGCTATGCACAGGTTGTACCGATGGAGGACATCAACCTGCACTTTACGGGTGATATGCACGCCATCACGGCCGCTAACAACCTACTGTGCGCTATGCTGGATAACCACCTGCAGCAAGGCAACGCGCTGGGCATCGATCCGCGTCGCATTATCTTTACCCGCGTCATGGACATGAACGACCGCGCTCTGCGCAACATCACCATCGGCCTTGGCGGCAAAGTCAACGGCGTGCCGCGCGAGGACCACTTCATGATTACCGTTGCCTCCGAGGTCATGGCAATCCTGTGCCTTGCCTCTGATTTAGAGGACCTCAAAAAGCGCTTCGGCGATATTCTGGTGGCATATACTTACGAAGGCAAGCCGGTTTACGCGCGCGACCTCAAGGCGGAAGGCGCGATGACCGCGCTGATGAAGGATGCTATCAAGCCCAATCTGGTACAGACGCTGGAGGGCACGCCCGCGCTGATGCACGGCGGTCCGTTCGCCAACATCGCGCACGGCTGCAACAGCGTGCAGGCCACCAAGCTCGCGCTTCGGCTGGCGGACATTGCCATCACTGAAGCCGGCTTCGGCGCGGACCTCGGTGCGGAAAAGTTTATGGACATCAAGTGCCGCAAGGCTGGCCTGTCACCCAACTGCATCGTTATCGTTGCGACCGTGCGCGCTCTGAAATATAACGGCGGCATACCCAAGGCCGAGCTGAACCAGCCCAATCTGGCCGCGCTGGAGCACGGCATCTGCAATCTGGATGCCCATTTGGACAACATGAAAAAGTTTGGCGTGCCAACGGTCGTGGCCATCAACGCTTTCCCGACCGACACCGAAGAGGAAGTCGAATTCATCCGTCAGCACTGCGCCGCACGCGGTGTTCGGGTCGCTTTATCCGAGGTATTCGCCAAGGGCGGCGAAGGCGGTACGGCACTGGCAGAAGAGGTTCTTGCCGTACTGGACGAGGGCAAAGCAGACTTCCATATGCTGTACGAGGATTCACTTCCGCTTGAGGACAAGATCCGGAAGATCGCCAAGGAAATTTACGGTGCGCTGGGCGTGACCATTGCCCCGGCAGCACATAAGGAGCTGACGAACATCACCGAAATGGGCTACGGAAACCTGCCCGTTTGCGTTGCCAAGACCCAGTATTCTCTGTCCGATGATCCGGCGCTGCTCGGCCGACCGACCGAATTTGTCGTCAATGTCCGCTCCGCGCGTCTGGCCGCGGGCGCAGGCTTTGTTGTGGTCGAGACCGGTGCGATTATGACCATGCCGGGCCTGCCCAAGGTTCCGGCCGCGGAAAAAATTGACGTGGATGCTGACGGCAAAATCACTGGTCTGTTCTAAATTCCAATTGCAAATCCATCGACAGAAGCCGCCGATAGGCGGCTTCTGCATTACACCGGAAAAACAGGCCGCACAGTGGACAAATTCATTTACTCTGGTGTATAATAGCCATACGACAATAAGTCGCACTGTCCCTTGACCGCAAACTGACTCAAACAGGAGGTTATTATCATGGAAAATCCTGAAAAGCTGCTGGATTTACTCAGTCAGGACGCTCGTCTGACTCCCGCTCAGCTTGCTGCCATGACCGGTGCAAGCGAAGAAGAGGTCACCGATGCAATCCGGACTTTTGAAAAGAATTCTACCATTTTGGGCTATAAGACCGTTATTGATTGGGACAAAACCGCAAAAGAAAGTGTAACTGCGCTCATCGAGGTCAAAATCACCCCTCAGAAGGGTATGGGCTTTGACGAAATCGCGCGTCAAATCTACTCCCATCATCAAGTGGAAAGCGTTTATCTGATGAGCGGCGGCTTTGATCTGACGGTCATCATCAAGGACCGTTCCATGCGTGAGGTTGCGCGCTTTGTCTCCGAGCAGCTCGCGCCGATGGAAAACGTTCTTTCGACCGGCACACACTTCATTTTGAAGAAATATAAGGATTACGGCGTGGAATTCGACCCCTCAGATAACGATAAGAGAGAGGTCATGATGGCATGGTAGATTACGAACAACTTCTCTCCGACCGGGTCAAGGAGGTCAAGCCCTCCGGTATCCGTAAATTTTTTGATGTGGTTGCGACCATGCCCGAGGCAATTTCGCTCGGCGTGGGCGAACCGGATTTTGAAACCCCGTGGCAAATCCGCCGCGCGGGTATTCAGTCTTTGGAAAAAGGCCAGACTTTCTACACTTCAAACTGGGGTCTTGCCGAGCTGCGCCGTCAGATAGCCGCGTTGACTCGACGCAAATATCAGCTCTGCTATGATGCTGATAAGGAAATTCTGGTCACAGTCGGCGGCTCCGAAGCAATCGACAATGCCATCCGCGCGCTGGTCAATCCCGGCGAAGAAGTGCTCATTCCCGAGCCGAGCTTTGTCTGCTATACGCCATTGACCCAGATGGCAGGCGGCGTACCCATCCCGCTGCCGACGCGCGTGGAGGATCAGTTCAAGCTGACTGCGGACGCGCTGCGCGCAGCCATCACCCCGCGCACCAAGCTGCTGATCCTGCCCTATCCCAATAACCCGACCGGCGCGATCATGACAAGAGACGAGTTGGAAGCCATCGCAGCTGCCCTGCGCGACACCAATATCGTCGTACTGTCAGACGAAATCTATTGCAGCCTGACCTACGGCAAGGAACCCCATGTCTGCTTTGCCGAACTGCCGGGCATGCAGGAGCGTACCATTGTCGTAGATGGTTTCTCCAAGTCCTATGCGATGACCGGCTGGCGCCTCGGCTGGGCGATGGGACCGAAAGAGCTCATGCGCCACATCTGCAAAGTACACCAGTTCGGCATCATGTCCGCGCCGACCACCGCACAGTTTGCAGGCATTGAGGCCATCCGCTCGGGCGAGGATGACATCGAACGGATGCGCACACAGTATGACATTCGCCGCCGCTTTCTGCTCGGTGAGCTGCGCTCGATGGGACTGGAATGTTTTGAGCCGCAGGGCGCGTTCTATATGTTCCCATCCATCACTTCGACCGGACTGTCGTGCGAAGAATTCTGCGAGCGGTTGCTCAAAGAACAAAAGGTTGCCGTCGTACCGGGTAGTGCTTTTGGCGCAAGCGGCAAGGGACATGTGCGTATTTCTTATTCCTACTCAATGAATCATCTGCGTGAAGCCTGCTTCCGCATGCGCAAATTCCTGCAATCCCTATCCTAAAACAAAACGACCTGTTTCCTTGGAAACAGGTCGCTTTTCTATGCAAACTTTGTCTTAGAATATGCAGTACTGCGCCATATACGCATCCATCAGCGGCAGCAGGTCGGCATATTCTGCCTTATCCGCCAGATACTCGCGGATATCCTGCACGGTGACAAGCGCATGCACCTTGATGCCGAACTCCTCGCCGACCTCCATGACTGCCGTCTTGCCCGGCGTGGTTCCAACCTCGCAGCGGTTAACGGAAATAAACATATCGGTCACTTCGACGTTCGCACAGCCCTTGAGCACCGGCATCGTCTCGCGAATCGCAGTGCCTGCCGTGATTACGTCCTCAATGATGATGACACGGTCACCATCTTTAGGCTTGTAGCCAACGATGCTGCCGCCCTCTCCGTGGTCTTTAACCTCCTTGCGGTTGAAGAAAAACGGCTTGTCGATGCCATAATTGCGCGCAAGGGCACCGGACACAGAAGTTGCCAGCGGAATACCCTTATACGCCGGGCCGAACATCGCGTCAAAATTGTCGCCAATGGTCTCCTTGACGAGCGCTGCATAGAACTCACCCAGACGGGAGTTCTGCAAACCGGTCTTATAATTGCCGGTGTTGACAAAATACGGAGTCTTGCGGCCGGACTTGGTTGTAAAGTCACCGAAACGCAGCACGTCCGCACTCATCATAAACTCGATAAATTCCTTTTTCGCTGCTGTCAGCATAACTCGTTCCACCTTTATTCTCATTTATCATCAGTATACCAGATTTAACCGACAGAAACAAGCCGTCTGTAATATAGAAAAAGCCTGAAGCGGACGCTTCAGGCTCTTCCTATATTTATCGCAATACCGCGCCTTGGTCGGCCGAGGTGACCAGTCGAGAATAGCGGTACAGCCAACCCGACTTGATATTCGGCTCACGCGGCACAAACGTTGCGCGGCGCGCCTCCATCTCCTCGTCGGAAATCTTGACATTGACCTTGCTATTCGGGATATCGATAGCAATGATATCCCCCTCTTTGATCAGCGCAATCTCGCCGCCCGCAGCAGCTTCGGGCGAAACGTGGCCGATGGATGCGCCGCGGGATGCACCGGAGAAACGTCCGTCTGTAATCAGCGCGCAGTCCTTATCAAGCTGCATACCGGCCAGTGCAGAGGTTGGATTGAGCATCTCACGCATGCCGGGTCCGCCCTTCGGGCCTTCATAGCGAATGACCACAACATCGCCCTTGTGAATCTCACCGGCATAGATGGCCTTGATTGCGTCGTCCTCGGAATCGAACACCCGTGCCGGGCCTTCATGCACCATCATTTCCGGTGCGACAGCCGAGCGCTTGACGACACAGCCGTTCTTGGCAATGTTGCCCCACAGCACCGCAATACCGCCCGTCTCAGAATACGGATTCTCCAGCGGACGCACGACCTCGGGATTCTTGTTCACGATGCCCTCAAGGTTCTCGCCCACCGTCTTGCCAGTCGCAGTAATCAGCGACAGATCAAGCAAGTCACGCTTGGTAAGCTCCTTCATGATGGCCGGTACACCGCCCGCCATGTACAGTTCTTCGATATGATATGGACCAGCAGGAGCAAGATGACAGATGTTCGGCACCTTGGCAGACAACTCATTAAGCACATGCAAATCAAGCGGTACGCCTGCCTCGTTGGCCAGCGCCAGCAAATGCAGCACCGAGTTGGTCGAGCAGCCAATGGCCATCTCACAGGTCAACGCATTTCGGAAGGCCGCAGGCGTCAGAATGTCACGCGGCTTGATATCGCGGCGCAGTAATTCCATAATCTGCATGCCTGCATGCTTGGCCAGATGGATGCGCGCAGCATGCACAGCCGGAATTGTACCGTTGCCGGGCAGCGCCATGCCGATTGCTTCAGACAGGCAGTTCATCGAGTTTGCCGTGTACATACCCGAGCACGAGCCGCAGCCCGGGCACGAGCCGCACTCACATTCCTCAAGCTTGGCGTCATCAATCAGGCCAGCCTTATACGCACCAACCGTCTCAAACGTCTTGGACAGCGAGATTTCCTGTCCGTCATAACGACCGGCCAGCATCGGACCGCCGGAAATGATGATGGACGGAATATTGAGGCGCGCTGCGGCCATCAGCATGCCGGGTACAATCTTATCGCAGTTCGGGATGAGTACCAGCGCATCAAACTGATGTGCCTGCGCGAGCGTCTCAACGCTGTCTGCGATCAGTTCGCGGCTGGGCAGCGAGTACTTCATGCCGATATGGCCCATGGCAATGCCGTCACACACGCCGATAGCCGGAACCAGCACCGGTGTACCGCCTGCGACGCGAACGCCTGCCTTAGCGGCGTCCGCAATTTTATCCAGATTGATGTGACCGGGGATAATCTCGCTGAATGCGGAAACCACGCCGATAATCGGCTTTTTCATCTCTTCTTCGGTCAAACCGCAGGCACGCAGCAGCGAACGATTGGGCATACGCTCTGCGCCCGCAGTGATGTTATCACTTCTCTTGGACATGGGGATTCCCTCCTCTTTTGCAAACAGGCGGACGGAAACCCGCCCGCCTGTGCGCATTTTTCTTTTCGCGCCCATAGGAGCGCAATTCAATAGAAAAGTTCGGTATTTCGAATTTTTATATAGGGGCTGTGCATCGCGCAGCGCGTCCTATCGTTTGAAACGATGTGTTTCAAACAAATTATTTCTTCAGCCAGCTCATCATGCCGCGCAGCTTCTTGCCGACTTCCTCCAGCTCAGTGTCAGCCTCAAGCGCACGGGTCGCCAGGAAGCGCGCACGGCCGCCCGCACGGTTCTCCTGAATCCATTCGGAAGCAAAGGTGCCGTCCTGAATTTCGCGCAGGATCTTCTTCATCTCCTTGCGAGTCTCTTCGGTGATGATGCGCTTGCCAGTGCGGTAATCGCCGTACTCCGCAGTGTCGGAGATGGAGTAACGCATCTTAGCAAAACCACCCTCGTTAATCAGGTCAACGATCAGCTTCATCTCATGCACACACTCAAAGTAAGCGTTCTCCGGCGCATAACCCGCCTCAACCAGCGTCTCAAAGCCTGCCTTCATCAGCTCGCAAACGCCGCCGCACAGAACAGCCTGCTCACCAAACAGGTCGGTCTCGGTCTCGGTCTTGAAGGTAGACTCGAGGATGCCCGCGCGGCCGCCGCCGATGCCGCTTGCGTATGCCAATGCAATGTCCATTGCCTTGCCGGAAGCATCCTGATGGACGCAAACCAGATCCGGCACACCTGCGCCTGCCAGATACTGAGAACGAACGGTGTGGCCCGGGCCCTTCGGCGCGATCATGATAACGTCGACATCTGCCGGCGGAACAATCTGCTTGAAGTGAATGTTGAAGCCATGTGCAAAAGCAAGCACATTGCCCGGCTTGAGGTTAGGCTCAACAACATCCTTATAGATATCTGCCTGCTTTTCGTCCGGTACCAGCATCATAATGATATCGCCCGCAGCTGCCGCCTCTGCCATCGGCAAAACAGTCAGGCCGTAATCGGACGCCTTCTTCTCATGCTTGGAACCGGGACGCAGGCCGACAACAACATTAACGCCCGAATCCTTCAGATTCATCGCATGTGCGTGACCCTGCGAACCAAAGCCCAGAATGGCTACGGTCTTGCCGTCCAGCAGGGACAGATTGCAGTCCGAATCGTAGAACATCTTTACCATTTTTAACTCCTCCTAAATATGTATAAATGAGATTAGGAAAACAAATTAAATATACCGCCGTTATTTTTCAATCGCGGTAACGCCCGAACGGCTCATCTCCACTATCTCAAAGTTGGAGATGACATTCAAAAACGCATCAATACGGCTGGGCACCTCCGCCAGCTCGACAATCATCGACTGTTCGGTGGACTCGACAATATGTGCAGCGTACAGATCGCACAGCTGCCGGATGGAATCGCGCTCATTGCCGTTTTCCGCGCGGAGCTTGACAAATACCAGTTCGCTGCAGCAGGAGGCATCCTCCTGCAAATGGTCGACGCGCTGCACCTCTTCCAGCTTGAGCAGCTGCTTGATGATCTGCTCGAGGATGGGTTCGTCGCCCTGCACGATAATGGACATACGGGAAATCTTCGGGTCGGTTGTCGCCGACACGGTCAGCGAGTCAATGTTATAGCCGCGGCGACCGAACAGGCTGGATACGCGCGCCAGTACGCCCGCGTTATTCTGCACGGTCACAGAAAGGATATATTTTTCCATGATAGTTTCTCCTTTCTCAGTCCGCCACGATATCGTCCACCGTGCCGCCCGCGGGAATCATAGGCAGTACGCGCTCATCCTTGTCGATGCGGCAATCGATCAGCACCGGACCGGTGCGCGCAAGCGCATCTGCCAGCGCCGCACGAAGCTCCGCAATGTTGGTCACGCGGAAGCCACGGCCGCCGAACGCTTCGGCGAGCTTGATATAATCGGTCTTGCGATACAGATTGGTCTGGGAATAGCGCTTTTCGTAGAACATGGTCTGCCACTGACGCACATTGCCCAGCACGTTGTTGTTCATAATAATCGTGATAATCGGCAGGTTATAGGTGACCGACGTGCACAATTCGTTCAAATTCATATGGAACGAACCGTCGCCCGTGATATGAACCACCGTCTTTTCCGGGAACGCAACCTGCGCGCCCATCGCCGCGCCGTAACCAAATCCCATCGTGCCCAAGCCGCCCGAGGTCAGGAAATGACGCACCTTGCGGCAGCGGTTATACTGCGCCGCCCACAGCTGATGCTGGCCGACATCGGTTGCAACGATGGCATCGTCCCCAATCATGTCGTACAGCGTGCGCATCAGCTGGTGCGGATGGATGACGCTATCGTCATCCTTGGGTACATAGTCGAGCGCTTTGTGCCACTCGGCAATCTGTGCGCGCCAAGCATCGTGCTTTGCTTCTTTTACATACGGCAACAGCGCCCTGAGGAAATTCTCTGCATCGCTGACCACCGAATAATCCACGCCGATATTTTTGTTTATCTCGGCTGCGTCAATATCAATATGTATAATTTTTGACTTGGGAGCAAAGCGCCGCGGGTTGGTTGCCACGCGGTCGGAGAAACGCGCACCGATGCAGATCAGCAGGTCGCTCCGTTCCACCGCCCAAGCTGCCGAAACCGTGCCGTGCATACCGACCAGACCCAGACTCAGCGGCTCAGTGTCCGGAATACAGCCAATCGCCATCATAGTATGCGCGGAAGGAATATCCGCCCGACGCATCAAATCGAGCAACGCCATGCCGGCGTTTGCCGTCTCTACGCCGCCGCCATAATAGATGATTGGACGCTCCGCTTGCGCAATCATACCGGCAACCGTTTCCAGCTGCTCCGTCGTTACGTTATATGCCTCATGCACCTCTACCTTGTCCGCCGGAGTATATTCGCACTCCGCGCTTGTGACATCCTTCGGAATATCAATTAACACCGGGCCGGGACGGCCGGACGCCGCGATGCGGAACGCGCTGCGGATGGTATCGGCCAGCTCCTCCACATGGCGAACGACGAAGTTATGCTTGGTAATCGGCATGGTGATACCGGCAATGTAAACCTCCTGAAAGGAATCGCGTCCAATCAGGCTGGTACCAACGTTGCCGGTGATGGCAACCATGGGAATGGAATCCATGTAAGCCGTTGCAATGCCCGTAACCAGATTGGTTGCGCCCGGTCCGCTCGTTGCCAGACACACGCCAACCTTACCGGTTGCGCGCGCATAGCCGTCGGCTGCGTGGGCTGCGCCCTGCTCATGGGCGGTTAAAATATGTCGAATGCGGTCGCTATTCTTGTAAAGCGCATCATAGATATTGAGGACCGCGCCGCCCGGATAGCCGAAAATCGTATCGACCCCCTGCTCCACCAGCGCTTCCACCAAAATCTCAGAACCATTCTTTACCATGCGGATCCGCCTCCTTTCTTAAAATCATAAAATTAAAAAAAGCCTCTGTCTCTACAAAGAGACAAAGACTATTCCTCTGCGGTACCACTCTTCTTGCCGCAGATCATAATATTGCATACTGCGGCCACTCACCTGATCCTTTAACGCAGATCGCGCGGAACGCCTTACACAGGGCCTTATCTCATCCCATTTCAGACGCTCGGCTCACGGAGGACTTTCGCACTTTCCTTCCTCCACCGCCTTGCACCACCCGGCGGCTCTCTTTTGGATTCCAGACGCTACTTTTCCGGTCATCGCCAACTTGCGTTGTTCAAAATGTAATTCATATTATAAATCCGCTTACATCGATTGTCAACAGCTTTTTCGTATTTTACTCTGTTAAATTCCTGTCGGGTATATTCTTCCGCTTTTGTGCTATACTACCGATAAATCCTGATAGAAAAGAGGCCGAAACATGGCTGTCCCCCTGCTTCGCACGCTGATTCTATACTTTGCGGTCATCGCCGCGGTACGTCTGATGGGCAAACGGCAGATCGGCGAGCTGGATCCATCCGAGCTGGTCATCACCATTTTGGTTTCCGATCTGGCGGCGGTTCCCATGCAGGATCTGGGCATCCCGATGTTCGCGGGACTGGTCCCCATCGCCACGCTCATCGTGCTCGAAATCCTGCTCAGCTGGATCGCGCTGAAAAGCCGCACATTCCGGCGGCTGCTTAACGGTCAGCCTGCCATTATTATCCGCGGCGGGCAGCTGGACATTCCCAAGCTGCGTGAAATGCGCCTGACAACCGATGAAATCATTGAAACTCTGCGCAAGCAAAATGTCTCCTCTGTGTCCGATGTCAAATATGGCGTTATCGAACCGGACGGCACTTTATCCGTCATCCTCAAGCAGCCGCAGCAGCCGGTCACGGCAGAAATGCTGGGCATCACGCCAAAAGACACCGGCCTGCCGCTGGTGGTGGTGTCCGACGGCAAGCTGGTGCGCCGATCGCTGCGTCTGTTGCAGCTTGACCCCAAAGACATCGAAAACCGCCTGCGGAACCAAAGTCTTGCCGTATCCGACGTATTTCTGATGACGCTGGATGACTGCGGCAACAGCTTCATCCAAAGAAAGGAGAAACGCTGATATGCGGCGTCTTTGCATTGCCTTGCTGCTTCTGGCGCTGCTCATCTGGGGCAGCTGGTGGAGTCTGCACACGATAGAGCGGGTTACCGGAAGCATCGTGCGCGAAATACAGGCCGGCGAACTGGATAAAGCGCACCAGCGCTGGGACAGTGCACAGGTGCTACTTGGCTCTTTGCTGCTGCACGACGAGATTGATCAGGCCGACCGTCTGTTCGACCGCGTGCTTGCCGCGCATGCGTCCGGCAGTGCGGAAGATTTCCTGCTCGACTGCACAGAACTGGTTGCGCAATTAAACCATTTACCCGAGCTGGAGCGTCCAAGCCTTATTAACCTGTTGTGATTCTCCAAACTCTTCCCTGAAATTTTGTAGATTTTGATATAGCATTTCTCTTTCATATATGTTAATATTTATTTGCAAATAATAATTATTTTCAATAAGAGGAAAGGGATATGCTCTATGAACAATGCTGCCTATAAAAAACTCGATTACAGTCTCTCACTGATCTCCACTGCGGCCGACGGCAAAAACTTCGGCTGCATCATCAATTCCCTGCATCAGGTAACCTCTTCCCGCCCGCCGAAATTTACCCTGTCCCTCAATAACGACTCCGCTACAAGCGCCGCGCTCAAAAAATCCGGCGTTGCTGCCGTCACTCTGCTTGCACAGGATGCGGACGAAAAAATCGTCAACGAGTTCGGCTACAAATCCGGCCGCGCGATTGATAAATTTGCCGCTTTCCCGTTTGAGAAGGACGAAAATGGCTGCCCGTGGCTGCGCGAAGGCATGGTGTCCCGTCTGAGCCTGCGCGTAACCGAAACGGTGGCCATCGGTTCCTATACGTTGTTTATCTGCGAACTGGCCAACGCTGAGGTACTTGCTGACGGCGACTGCCTAACTGTAAAGGCGCTCGAAAGCCGTGGAAAAGATGCGCCGCCCACCGCGCCGGTCTATCATGAAGTTGGTCCGGATGCCGGCTGGAAATGCACGGTCTGCGGCTATGTGCGATTGGATGAAACCATCCCGGATGACTATGTCTGCCCAATCTGCCGCGCTCCACGCAGCAAATTTGTCAAGCGCAGCGAATCCTGATACTTCCAACCACCCTTTTTCCGCTCCTTTCAAAGAAGGAGCGGTTTTCTTGTCTTTCTCCCCTTCCTATGCTATGATGAAACAAAGGCAGGTGGATATATATGAAAAGCATCAAACCCGGCCGCGGCCCCTCAATGATGGGCGGCTTGGGCTCTGTATTCGGCATCATTTTCGGTATCTTTTGGACGGTGCTTGCCGCATCTATGACACAAGGATTTGGCCTGGTCGGCATCATCTTCCCATTGTTCGGTGTCTTATTTGTCATCATCGGCATATGCAACGCCGTTTACAACTTTAAGAACGCAACGGGTAAAAACCGCTATTCCGAATTCGACATAACGGATGATACCGAGGAACCCGACCCGCTCAATCGATATTTTGGCGACAAACCAGAAAGCACCCCCGATACCCATTCATCTGGCAGCGGCTTCTGCCCCTACTGTGGCGCGCCGGTACAAAGCGATTTTGCCTTTTGCCGCAAATGCGGAAAGGCTTTGCCAAAGGAGTGATCTGTCATGAAAAAAGTTCTGTTTGTCAACGGCTGCATCCGCGGAAACGCATCGCGCTCCCTTCGGCTGGCTCGGCGGCTGGTCAGCCGCATCCCGGATGCGGAAATTGAGGTACTGCAACTCCCCGCACTTCATCTGATGCCTTACGGCGCCAAAGAGATTGCCGAGCGCGATACGCTATCCGCTGCCGGCGCATTCAACACGCCGTTCTTCGCACTGGCCAACCAGTTCAAAGCGGCGGATGCCGTTGTGCTGGCCTGCCCGTTCTGGGACATGGGTGTGCCGTCCATGGTACGGACCTATCTGGAGCATTTGTGCGTGACCGGTCTGACCTTCCACTATGGCAAAGACAATTACCCTGTAGGCGACTGTCGCCTACAGCGTTTTGTTTACGTCACCACACGCGGCGGCATGGTAGATAACCGTGACCCGGTGCTCACCGACCACGCTTCCGCCTACCTGCTGTCCATCTGCAAACTGCTGAGCCAAGGACGCTTTGACACACTGGCCGCCGAGGGACTGGACATCGTCGGCAACGATGCAGAAGCACTGCTTTGTGCAGCCGAAGCGCAAGCAGATGACATCGCGCAACACTTTTGGGAATGACAACTCCCTCAGAAGCACAAAACCGCCGGAGGCCGCTTTGACCTCCGGCGGTTTTACATGTACGCCATTTGCACAACATTATATTATTTGGGCAGCTTTTGCGAGCCCTCAAACGAATCCGCACGCACCCAGAACACCTCTGCCACAGACAGCGCGGCATCAGTGTAGCTCCAGCCATCACGACCGGTTTGGTGCCGCATAATGGCATCGAAGCCGCGCCGCTTCTCCTCGTTATTCTGCGCGAAGTGCACACTGCCATAGCCCACAACCGAGGAAAACGCATAGCTGTACCGACAGGCCAAATCGCCTTCACCGGTCACGCCCATTTCGGTGTCCATCTCAAAGCACACGCGCGGGTCTGCCCGCAGCGCGTCGATTTTCTTTCCCTTGATGCCGCTGTGAAAATAGATAGTCAGTCCGCTTTCATCCCATGTATAGCCAAAATTGAGCGGAATCACATATGGTGCGCCATCCGCAATCATTGCCAAGCGGCAGGTTCTACACGACCGTATAATCGGCTCAATATTCTCGCGTCCTGTGATTTCTCTGTCTTTTCTGCGCATGATCCTTTCACCTCTGCATCAGCATATCATGTTTGGAAGCAACAGGCAAGACAAAGAGGCGCATTTACAACCTCTTTTTCATGATATACGAGAACAAGCCCATGGTGCAGCCAACTGTCCGGATAAGTAGTTGTAGGGCCAAGCTTTTTCACTGCGTTTGATACTGTTTGGGGCACGCACCCGATACTTACCGTCCTCTTTTCACATCCATACCTTGCATCTGCCAACGCTGCGCAGCCAATCCGGCTATCTCGACACGCGGCGCAATACGTTTCGCAGCGCCTTCCATTCGTACCATAGCATAACGGATTATCATAATCCTTTTCCCCTTCCCTCCTTTCTATGGGATCGCCTGCGTCTGATGCGTTTAGCATAACCGAGTGTTCCTACGATTTCCGGATTCTTTACGGGCCAGCAAAGCATCCTCACACATAAAGAAATAAAAAACCCCCGAACCGTTGCAGTAAATCTGCAACGGTCGGGAGAAATGGTTCTCTTCCTGCTTATCATACGTTTGTCCGCTCGACTTTCTGATAGCGTCCGCACGCATTTCTGAAACAACACACGATGCAGGAATGGGGTTTGTTCGGTTGTAAGTTCAGGTATTATGATCGGACACGTGGAACTGCTTGAGATTACCGATCTTCTGTGCGCGTACATCCATTTCCGCGCACACATCCGCAAGCGTCACCCCGCACTCGTTCATCATCACCATCATATGGTAGAACACGTCGTTGATCTCGCCGACCAATTCCTCTTTGTCACCGTTTTTCGCGGCGACAATGGTTTCGGCGCACTCCTCGCCCACCTTTTTGAGAATTTTATCCAATCCTTTTTCAAACAGGTAGCAAGTATAGGATTTCTCCTGCGGCTCTGCGCGGCGCTGCGCAATAACCGCCTCCATCTGTTCAAACGAATTCACGTTATTCGTCCTCCTTATCGTTTCTCTCTGCTCACTGCCGCCGGGTGACCATCAGCACGAGTACCGCAATCAGCGCAATCACCACAACTGCGCCGACTACAAAGCCCGCCACCGTCACCAAAGGGAACGCCATCATGCTTGCGTCCCTCTCTCCCACAGGGTGGTGTAGAAGCAGGTGCGGTTGCCTGTGTGGCAGACCGGCCCCTTGGGCGTGCCAACATAAATCAGCGTATCATCATCACAGTCGGACAGGATCCTGCTGACAAAAATGAAGTTGCCTGAAGTCTCGCCCTTGTTCCATAGCTTCTGTCGTGAGCGCGAGAAAAACCACGCTGTACCGGTATCCATGGTCAACTGAAGCGCTTCTTCATTGGCATAGCCCAGCATAAGTACCTCGCCGTTTCGCTCATCCTGACAGATGACCGGAATCAGCGGCGCTTTCACAAAAAACTTGCTCAAATCCATCTCTTACAACCTCACCGGAATGTTTTTCTCATGCAGATGGGCTTTCACCTCACCCACGGTCAACTCACGATAGTGAAACAGGCTAGCGGCCAGCGCAGCATCGCAGCCTGTTTGCTCAAACACCTCGGAAAAGTGGTCGAGCGCACCGCAGCCGCCCGACGCAATCACCGGAATCCCGACCGCGTCCACAACCGCGCGCGTCAGTTCAAGATCAAAGCCGCTTTTCGTTCCATCCTTGTCCATCGAGGTCAGCAAAATCTCACCCGCGCCGCGCTCATACACTTCACGCGCCCACGCGACCGCATCTATACCGGTCGGCGTGCGGCCACCCGCAACATACACCTCAAAGCCCGACGGCGTTTTCCCCGTTCGGCGGCCGTCGATGGCGACAACCACGCACTGGCTGCCATATTTATCCGCTGCGGCGTCCACTAAGCCGGGATTTTTAACCGCTGCGGAATTAACCGAAATCTTGTCCGCGCCCGCGCGCAGGATGTCACGGAAATCGTCCACCGTACGGATGCCGCCGCCCACGGTGACCGGGACAAACACCTCACGGCAGGTGCGGCGCACCACGTCCGCAATCGTGTCACGGCCGTCGCTCGTCGCCGTAATATCGAGGAATACGATTTCGTCCGCACCCTCTGCCGAGTAGAATTTGGCTAACTCCACCGGGTCGCCCGCGTCGCGCAGGCCGACAAAATTGACGCCCTTGACCACCCGTCCATCCTTGACGTCCAGACAGGGAATAATGCGTTTGGCCAGCATTATTCGGCCTCCTTAATCGCCGCCGACAAATTCAGTTTTCCCGTATAAACCGCCTTGCCTGCAACGGCTGCATCAATACCCAGCCGCTTGAGCTGACGAATATCCTCCAGCGTGGACACACCGCCCGACGCTGCGATGCGGCAGGATACGGTCGCACGCAGCGCGGCCAGCTGGTCAAAGTTCGGGCCCGACTGCATACCATCCTTGTCGATATCGGTAAAAATAATGGTCTTGACACCGTAGGATTCCATACGCTCGGCAAACGAAATGTAATTCTCACCACTGTCACCCAGCCAGCCGTCGGTACGCACGGTCTCGGATTTTGCATCAATGCTGACCGCAATCTTATCTCCATATTTTTTGACGGCTTCGGCCACAAACTGCGGGTTGCGTACCGCCGCTGAGCCAATGATGACGCGCTTGACGCCCAACGCAAGCACCGCCTCCACATCCTGCATAGAACGAACGCCGCCGCCCAGCTCAACGGTCGCGCCAGTCTCACGGATGACGCGCTCGACTACGCCGTAATTAGCGTGAGATCCGTCTTTTGCCGCGTCCAAATCAACCATGTGGATCATGGTCGCGCCCGCCGCGATAAACTTGCGCGCCGTCTCGACCGCGTCCTCCGCCACCTTGTGTACGGTATCATAATCGCCCTTTTTCAGACGCACACACTGTCCGTCCTTTAAATCAATTGCCGGGATAAACTTCATTTCCCCACCTCCGTCAGTTTTGCAAAGTTTTGAAGCATCAACAGTCCCACTTTTCCGCTTTTTTCCGGGTGAAACTGGCATCCAAATAGATTTCCGCGCGCCACCATTGCGGGTACCCGCGCGCCATAGTCAGTCACAGCGGCCAAATCACGTTCCTCTGTCGGACACGCCATAAAGCTATGCACGAAATACACATAGTCCCCGCTTGCAACGCCCTCGGTCATTGCGTTGGGGCGCAGCACCTCCAGCGCATTCCAGCCAATCTGCGGCAGCTTGAGTTCGGTCCGGATACGCTCGATGCGACCGGGCAGCAGCCCAAGGCCTTTACAGGGACGCACCTCATCCGACTCGTCAAACAGCATCTGCATGCCAAGACAGATACCCAGAAATGGCTTTTCTTCCGCCGCACGCAGCACCGCATCGGTCAGCCCCGAAGCGTGCAGGGCGTCCATCGCGTCCGGAAATGCACCAACGCCCGGTAATATCACGCCGGAAGCCTGCTCAATCACCGCAGGCGTGTCCGCGACTTTGTTCTCATAACCCAGAAAATCCAGCGTGTTGTGCACACTCATCAGATTGCCCGCGCCGTAATCCACAATTGCGATATAGCCCATCACAGCACTCCTTTTGCACTCAGCACGCCGCCGCCTGTCACCGTCACCGCCTGTTTGAGCGCGCGCGCAAGCGCCTTGTACAACGCTTCGGTAATATGATGCGCATTATCGCCGTATTCGGCCTTGAGGTGAAGCGTCAATCCCGCGTTCACCGCAAGTGCGCGCATAAATTCCACCGTCAGGCAGGTGTCGTATGTCCCACACATGGGCTGCGGCATGGGCGCGGCAAACACCAGATACGGACGGCCGGAAATGTCCAGCGCACAGAAGCCGAGCGCCTCATCCATCGGCACAAACGCCTGTCCGAAGCGCGCGATACCCGCCTTGTCTCCCAAGCACTGCGCGAGCGCCTGCCCGAGCACAATACCGCAGTCCTCCACCGTGTGGTGACCGTCGACCTCAAGGTCGCCCTTGCAACCAAGCGTCAGGCCAAAGCCGCCGTGCACGGCAAAGCTGTTCAGCATATGGTCAAAAAAGCCGATGCCGGTGTCAATCTTGCGCTCTCCACCCTCCAGTTCAAGCGAAAGCGTGATGTCGGTTTCTTTGGTTTTGCGCGTGATTTCAGCCTTTCTCATTCTCGTCCTCCTCCGTAAAACGCACCGCAATGGAATTTGCATGCGCGTCCAGATGTTCGCTCTGCGCCAGCGCGATGATATCCTGTGCATAGCCCGCAAGTGCGTCGCGCGTATACTCAATCACGCTGGTTTTCTTGAGAAACGTATCGGTCGAGAGCGGCGAGAAAAACCGCGCCGTGCCCGAGGTCGGTAGCACATGGCAAGGGCCTGCCATATAGTCGCCAAGCGGCTCAGGCGCATACTGCCCAAGGAAAATCGCGCCTGCATTGTGCAGATATGGCAACCATTCACGCGGATTTGCCGTCACAACCTCCAAGTGCTCGGGTGCGACGACGTCCGCCATTTTGCAGGCATCCTTCAAATCATCAAACACGATCGCACAGCCGTAATTTTGCACGCTTTCCTTAGTGATGTCATAACGCGGCAGCAGCTTCGCCTGTCGCTCCATCTCACAGGAAATGGCCTGCGCTTGTGCCATCGAATCGGTCAGGAGCACGGCAGAGGCAAGCTTATCGTGCTCAGCCTGACTCAAAAGATCGGCCGCGACCCAAGTGGGATTGGCCGTGTGGTCGGCAATCACCAGCACCTCACTCGGTCCGGCTATCATATCAATATCCACCGTGCCGAAGGCCAACTTTTTCGCCGCCGCGACAAAGGCATTGCCCGGACCGACAATCTTATCCACCTGCGGGATAAAGCCCGCGCCGTAGGTCAGCGCAGCAATTGCCTGTACACCGCCAATCGCGATGACGGTATCCACACCCGCGATTTTCGCCGCTGCCAACACTTCAATTGAGAGGTTTTCCGTCGGCGGGGTCACCATAATCAACTCACCCACGCCCGCGACCTTAGCAGGCACCGCGTTCATCAGCACGCTCGACGGATAGGCAGCCGTACCGCCCGGCACATACAGGCCGACGCGCGCAAGGCCTCGCACCGTCTGGCCGAGGATTTCTCCCTCGCTGCGCTTCCATTCCCACGACTTGGCAAGCATCTGCTCATGATAATCGCGGATATTGGCCGCCGCCTTCTCAAGCGCGGTAATCAGCGCGGGCGAACAGGCGGCATAAGCTGCATCGAGCTGCTCAGGCGCGATGATATACGGCTCGCGTTTGTCAAATTTCTCCGCGTATTCACAAACCGCGTCCCAACCGCGCGCCTGCACATCCTCCATAATGGTACGGACAGTCTGCTCGATATCTCCGCGCGCGCCTGCCGCGCGCGCTTCCATCTCGCGGATGACGGTCTGTTCGGCCCGGCCGTCCGCAAGCACGGTTTTCAAAAACATATTATCCCTCCAAACCGCTTTCCAGATCGGAAATCACCTGCTGGATGGCAGCTTTTTTCATCTTTGCACTCGCCAGATTGACGATGACGCGCGCTGAGATGGGCGCGACATCCTCGATTACCTCAAGACCGTTCTCCTTGAGCGTCGTGCCGGTCTCAACAATATCAACAATTGCATCCGCCAACTCCAACAGCGGTGCAAGCTCCACCGAGCCTTCGATTTTAATGGTTTCCACGTCCATATTCTTCTTGTTGAAGAAAGCCTTGGTCACCGCCGGGTACTTAGTCGCAATGACCGGGGTTTTGTAGCCGCCGTACACGTCCTTGCCCTTTTTAGTCGCCAGCGCAAAACGGCACTTCCCAAAGCCGAGATCGACCATTTCATAAAAACTGCCGCCCTTTTCCATGATGGTATCCTTGCCGACCACGCCCATGTCGCACACACCGTGCTCCACATAGGTGATAACGTCTGCTGCCTTGGCCAGCACAATCTCCACCCCCGTGTCCGGTAAGGCGAAAATCAGCTTGCGCGAGCCGGCTTCCAACTCGGAGATATCATAGCCCGCCGCTTTGAGCAGCGAGAGCGTTTTCTTTTCCAGCCGTCCCTTGGTCAGTGCGATGCGTACCGTA
The DNA here is from genome assembly GCF_052117205.1 of Candidatus Agathobaculum pullicola. Classification (NCBI taxonomy): domain Bacteria; kingdom Bacillati; phylum Bacillota; class Clostridia; order Eubacteriales; family Butyricicoccaceae; genus Agathobaculum; species Candidatus Agathobaculum pullicola. Next base: position 156,668 of record NZ_JBQKJP010000002.1, read on the forward strand.
TCGCGGCGGGTCGCTGCCTCCGGATGCGCCGCTCCCTGCAAGCTCTCCGCGACGCTCTCCACATCGATACCAAAGCCGCCTGCGGGCAGATCCTTGCCGAATTTCGCGCACAACGCATTGTATCGTCCGCCCGACAGAATCGCCGCGCCCGCGCCGCCGATATAACCGCGGAACATCACGCCGGTGTAATAATCCATCTCATGCACCAGACCAAGGTCTATCATGATGCGGCTGCCATAGCCTGCCGCGTCCAGCGCCTTGTACAGCCGACGCAGATAGGACACCGCGCCGAGCACACGCACATTACCGGTCAGGGCCTCAACCTGGTCAAGCACCTCTATGCCGCCGAACAGCTGCGGCATTGCGCCCAGCGCTTTGGCTGCGGGCCGCTCGCCGTAAGGCGCAAGCGCGTCGCCCAGCGCTGCAAAGGACTTATTTTCAATCAACCGGCGAATGCTCTCCGCCGTCTGCGCATCCACGCCCAACTCTTCAATCAGCGCTTTATAGATCTCCGCGTGGCCCAACTCAATGCGAAAACTATCCACACCCGTACCGGTAAGCGCACCGAACGCCGCCGACAGAATATCCTTGTCGGCTTCCAGACCATCCGCACCGATAAGTTCCGCGCCGACCTGCAGAAACTCCCCCTTGTGCCCATGCCCGCCTACGACCGAGCGAAACACTTTCTGGCTGTAATACAGCCGAACGGGCAGCGCCGCCTCATCCAGCCGAGTCGCTGCAATGCGGGCAATCGGCGTGGTGTTGTCCGGCCGCGCCACGCAAATACGCCCCGATCGGTCGATAATCTTGAGCATATTCTCCTGATCCAGTTCCGGGTTTGCCTGTGCGAACACATCGAAATACTCTACCGCAGGCGTAATCACTTCACTGTATCCACAGCCCTCCAACGCGGTACGAATTGCGTACTCGGTCTGCCGCAGTGCACGGCAGGAAGCAAACAGCAAATCGCGTGTCCCTTCGGGAGTGGAAATACGAAAACGGTTCATAACCGCAAAACCCCTTTATTACTTTATCTCGCTAAAATAATATCATATTTGTATACCATCTGTCAACCCCCGATTTTGCGGATGGTCATTTCGCGGTATGTCGCGCCGTCCTGTACAATCTCCAGCCGTCCCCCAGCGCCCAGCGCGCGGATACGAGAAAAAATCAGCATATCACTGACCCAGTTGCCTGTCTCGGAGAGCTTGCACAACGCTCTGCCAACGGTTAACGCCGCGTGACTCTCTTCCTCCGGTACACAGGATAAAATGGTTTCATCGTAATAATCTTCGGGTACCGACTGCACCTTGCCGTTCACCATGGCGCGCAGCGGTGTATTCTCCTCCTGCATGCGCGTCCATTCCGTCAGCAGCGCAGCCTGCTCGGTCTCGGTCAGCTGACGGCGGCGTTTGTAAAAGTAGGGGAGAATACCAGGTTCGGCCTCCCCCACTGTTGAATAATAAACCATACCTGCACGCGGCGATGCTTTTTGCCGCGCCTCCCGGCTGCGGCGGTCGATCCGCGCTGCATATCGTCGGAGGAGGAACTGCGGCATGAAACGGAATACTGCGTTCATCAATCGGCTGTCGGTAACAATCCCCAACACGCCTGCATTCCGATCAATTGGCGTCGCCTTGGAATATTCCTGTACCGGCATCCAGTCCACCTCGGCCACCCACACCGGAATATGCTTTCGATACAAGCGGCTGACCACATACCGCAGACCGCATTGCTCCAAAGCGTTGCCGCCCGCATACCAGATGACCGCCTCATCCACCTCGTCCAGCTGTTCGAGCACTTTCCAGTGCCGTTCCTGATACTCGGCTTGCCACTTGCCATCCAGCTCCGGGTCACCGCGCCACGGTGTCAGGATGTCCGCGCGTGCGGCGCGGTCGGTCACATCCCGAATATCGCCCTGTGAATAGTCATCCGAAAGCGCAAGGATCTGTTCCACTTCCACAGAAGGCTCCATGGCTTTACGCGCCATTGCAAGGCAGCCTTTGGCGCTGTCCCCGAAACAAATCCAGTACACAGTCACGCACCTCCGCCGTAGCTTTCGGCCAGTTCGATCACCTTATCCAGAAAGCTTTCCTCGCCCATGGTATTGATTTTCCAGAACACTGCCTGACTGCCGCCCGAGGTAATCGCAGTCAAAAACAGCTGGTTCCCGCTGCCCGCGAGCGTCAGGTTCAGGCTCACGCGATTGCTGCCCGTCCAGCTGTACCGCTCAAACACGCGCACCGCTACACGCACGCCATCCGCTGTCCATTCGCTGCCGTCCTCATAGGAAGCGGACGCACTGCCGTTCATGATACCGTCAAATAAGTAATCGAGAAATGCGTCAAAATCGCCGGTGAGATGCTTTTCATACTTCGCCACGGTAGTATCCTCCTTTTATTGCCTTTCCGTTTATGCAAACAGTGAAATCTGGGTGGTCTTAGGCATCGAGCCAAGTGCGCCAATCTGATCAAGCAGCTCGACCACCGCCTTGGATGCCTTGGGACAGCGCACAGTGAGCTCCTCTGCCGAGAGGAATTTGCCGTTTTTTCGTTCCTCCACGATGTTCTGCGCCGCCTGTTCGCCAATGCCGGGCATTGAGGAGAACGGCGGAATCAATCCGCTCTCGGTCACAAGAAAGTCGGTCGCATCCGAGGTATAAATATCCATTGGCTCAAAGGTAAAGCCGCGGCGGTAAAACTCGTGACAGACCTCGAGCGTGGTGGACATTTCCTTTTCCGCTGCGGTAATGGTCTTTTCCTTTTCCTTGACCGCCAGCTCGCGCATCTTATCCTGTACCACTTTGTCGCCCTTAATCATACATGAAGCGTCAAATCCTTTGGCACGCACCGAAAAGTACGCCGAATAGAACGCAAGCGGTCGATGCACCTTGAACCACGCGATGCGAAACGCCATCATAACATAGGCCACCGCATGCGCTTTGGGGAACATGTACTTGATTTTCTTACACGAGTCGATATACCAGTCGGGCACGTTCTGCTCCCGCATCGCGCCCTCCATTTCCTCGGTCAAGCCTTTACCCTTACGCACGGACTCCATCGTTTTAAACGAGAGCTTGGGCTGCACGCCCTGCAAAATCAGATAGTTCATGATATCGTCGCGGCAGCAGATACAGCCGGACAGCGGGATACCCTTACGCACCAGCTCCGCCGCATTGCCCAGCCACACATCCGTGCCGTGCGACAGACCGGAAATCGAAACCAGCTCGGCAAAGGTAGAAGGATGTGTCTCCTTAACCATGCCGCGCACAAACTTGGTGCCGAACTCCGGCACCGCCAGACAGCCGAGGTCGCCCAGAATCGGGTCGGTGTCAGGATTTTCGCCCGTGTACTTGAGCGCCTTGCACGAATGAAACAGGCTCATCGTATCCGGGTCGTCGAGCGGAATCTCCTGCGCGTTGACACCGGTCAAGTTTTCCAGGTGCTTAATCATGGTCGGGTCATCGTGTCCCAGCTCGTCGAGCTTCAAGAGGTTCGCGTCGATGGAGTGATATTCAAAATGGGTGGTGATGATGTCCGAATCCGGGTCATCCGCCGGATGCTGCACCGGACAGACATCGTAAATCTCGATTTCCTTGGGCACAACGACCACACCGCCGGGGTGCTGACCCGAAGTACGGCGCACGCCCGTGCAGCCCGCGGCAAGGCGGTTTTCCTCTGCCCGCGAGCACTCGATGCCGCGCTCATCCATGTACTTTTTGACATAGCCATAGGCGGTTTTTTCCGCAACCGTACCAATCGTACCCGCGCGGAATACATGGTCATGCCCGAAAATCTCACCCGTATAATAATGGATGCGCGACTGGTACTCGCCCGCGAAATTCAGGTCAATATCGGGTACTTTATCGCCTTCAAACCCCAGAAACGTCTCAAATGGAATATTAAATCCCTGTTTGGTCAGGGGCTTACCGCAATTCGGACAGATTTTGTCCGGCAGGTCGACGCCGCAGGAGTATTCCTCATGCCACTCAACGTATTTATCATCCGGGCACAAATAGTGCGGCGCGAGCGAATTTACTTCGGTGATATCCGACATAAACGCTGCCAGCGACGAGCCGACCGAACCACGCGAGCCGACGAGATAGCCGTCCGCAAGCGATTTTGTCACCAGCTTTTGCGCAATGATATACATGACTGCGTAGCCGTTGCCGATGATGGAATTGAGTTCACGGTCGAGCCGAGCCTGCACCATTTCAGGCAGCGGGTCGCCGTAAATGCGCTTGGCCTTTTCATAGCACATATTGCGCAGGTCGTCCTCGCAGCCGTCGATGTGCGGCGGGTAGTTTTCGCGCGGTACGGGGCGGATAGCATCGCACAAGTCCGCAATCCTATTGGTATTCTTGACCACGACCTCATACGCGCGGTCTTCTCCAAGGTAGGAAAACTCCTTGAGCATCTCGTCGGTGGATTTGAAATACAGCGGCGCCTGATTATCCGCGTCACCGAATCCTTGTCCCGCCATCAGAATACGGCGGAACGCCTCATCCTCGGGCTCGAGGAAATGCACGTCGCCAGTCGCGCAGCAGGGTTTGCCCAATTCGTCGGCCAGCCGCAGGATATCCCGGTTCCAATCGCGCAGCTGCTCATCGTCCTTTGCCATGCCTTTGGCAATCATGAATTGGTTGTTGCCGATTGGCTGGATTTCCAGATAATCATAGAAGGATGCAAGCCGCTTAATCTCATCCCACTCTGCGCCGTTCGTCAGCGCACGGAACACCTCCCCCGCCTCACACGCCGAGCCGAAAATCAGCCCCTCACGATGACGAATCAGCTCACTACGCGGCATAATCGGGCGCTTATTGTAGTATTCCAGAAAGCTCTTGGAAATCAGCTGATATAGGTTTCTGAGTCCCTTCTGGTTCTGCACCAAAATGATAAAGTGATAACGCGGCAGGTTTTTCAGCTTGTTTTTACGGTCGGTTGTTGCGGCGAGAACCGGGTTAATGTCCGCCGTCGTGACTGCATGCAACTCATCTTTCAGCCGCGCGAGCAGCTTTACAAAAATACGCCCCAGCACGGCCGCATCCTCGCTTGCGCGGTGATGCTCAAACGGGCCGACCGCCAGCTCCTTCGCCAGAATGTTGAGCTTAAACTTATGCAGATGCGGCAGCATCAGACGGCTCATTTCCAGCGTATCGATAGCGGTAAAGTCCCGCTCGATTTCCAGACGCTTGCAGGCCGTGCGTAAAAAGCCCATGTCAAAGCCCGCGTTATGCGCGACAAGCGGATAGTTTCCCTCGCCCGCCCACGCAAGAAATTTCGGCACGGCCTCGGCAAGCTCGGGCGCGTCCGCGACCGTCTCGTCCGAAATACCGGTCAGCTTGGTAATTTCCTCGGGAATAGGCTTATGCGGATTGACATAGGTCTGAAAGCTGTCCTGAATCGCGCCGTCCACGATGCGTACCGCCGCGATTTCGGTGATTTCCTCGCTTGCTGGATTAAGGCCAGTGGTTTCCAAGTCAAAGACAATGAATGTACCCGTCAGCGGCTCGGCCGACTTGCCGCGCACGACCGAAAGCGTATCCTCGTCGTTGATGTAATACGCCTCGATGCCGTAGATAATCTTCATGTCCCCGATGATGCTTTTCTGCTTGCCCTCCTGTGCGTGCAGTGCTTCAGGAAACGCCTGCGCCACGCCATGGTCGGTAATCGCCATCGCGCGATGCCCCCACTGCGCCGCACGGCACAGCAGCGCCGCGGTTGAGGTCATGCCGTCCATTGCGCTCATGTTGGTGTGCAGATGCAGCTCGACGCGCTTCATGCCCTCAGCCTTATCCTGCCGCATCGGCTTTTTCGCCTTGACGATGCCGGTCGGCTCCAAAACCATTTCTTTGGCATAGGAATCATACACCATCTTGCCCTGTACCGTGCAATACAGACCGTTTTTAATCTTGGATGCGGTATCCCCCGCCTTATCTGCGGCGAGGAACTTGGAAACACGCACGGAATTGGTACGATCGGTCATATCAAAGGCAATTTTAACATAGTCCTTACCAGTCTTTTTGCTGTGAATGTCCTTGTTGTCGGTAAAGAATACCTCGCCCTGAATGGTGACCATATCGTACGCCGCAATCGCTTCGTTGACCGAAATGATGGGGTCTTGTATCAGCTTACCAAAAATCAAATCATCTTCGCGGACCTTTTCCGCGCGCGGACGTTGATATCCGGTGTGCTCCTGCCGCGGTGCGGGACGCGGCTTTTTGGGTTTCGGCTCGGCAGGCGTTTCTGCCGCTGCCTGCTCGATCGCCTTCTGCAAAATCTCTTCGCGCCGCGGCGCGTCAGATGCCGGCACAAAATCGCAGACTTCCGCCCGCACGGCATGCACCGGACAGGGTGCGCCAAGCTCACGCAGGATACGCGCTTCCAAATGGCGCAGTGCATTTGCGAAGTGGCGTTCGCTGACCTCATCCATCGGGATTTGCAGTGTGCCGTCCGTATACTGCCATTTACCGCAATCGAGCAAACCGCGCGCAGACGGCATACGAAATGCCATATCTTCATAAAGCGAGCGGATATACGCGTCTGTCAGGCCGTCCGGCATGGTATAGCGCGGCTCAATGCACACGCGGCTCAGGCCGTACTGCTTTGCAATCTGCTTTTCCGTCTTGGCAAGGGTTTTGCGGCTGACGACCTGCTTCAAGTCCAGCTCGACCACCATCACTGTGTTATTATCTCCAAACGCGAGAGAACGCACCTCGCCTGAGGCGAGGTGCTGTTCTTCCATCAACAATTTACAGTTTTGAAATAAATCTATCAGTTTACCAGCCAATTTGACCGTTCCTCCGAATTATGCTTCAAAATGCTCGATCATGCCCATCAGCTCGTCCACCAACTGTTCCTGCGGCACCTTTTTGATAATTTCCCCCTTGCGGAAAATCAGGCCGACACCGTCGCCGCCCGCGATACCGAGATCCGCTTCGCGCGCCTCACCCGGGCCGTTGACCGCACAGCCCATCACCGCGACCTTGAGCTTTTTGCCGTGGATGTTCATACAGCGCTGCTCGACCTCTTTGGCAATATCGATAAGATCAATGCGGGTGCGCCCGCAAGTCGGGCAGGAAACAACGTTGATGCCGTCCTCTGCACGGCCGACTGCCTTGAGAATAGCCTTTGCCGCATAGATTTCCTTGACCGGATCATCGGTCAGCGATACGCGAATGGTATCTCCCACGCCGAGCGCAAGCAGACCTCCGATGCCCGCCGCGGATTTGATGGTGCCCATGTACTCGGTGCCCGCCTCGGTCACACCGAGATGCAACGGATAGTTCGTCTTTTCGTGCGCGAGCAGATATGCCCGCATGGTATACGGCACAGAGGACGACTTGATCGATATGCAGATATCGTCAAACCCGCAGTCATTGAGCAGACCGACATGATACAAAGCAGACTCGACCATTGCTTCGGGCGTGGGGCCGCCGAATTTCTCTAAAATATGCTTTTCGACCGAACCGGAATTGACCCCGATACGAATGGGAATCTTTCGTTCCTTTGCCGCCTGCACGACTGCGTGCACGCGGTCTGAGCCGCCGATGTTGCCGGGGTTGAGACGGATTTTATCTACGCCCGCCTCGATGGACGCGAGCGCAAGCCGATAATCAAAATGGATATCCGCCACGACCGGGATGGGTGAACCGACACAAATCTCTTTAAGCGCATCCGCCGCCTGCGCGTCCGGCACGGCGCAGCGGACAATATCGCAGCCCGCTTCCGCCAGCGCGCGAATCTGCGCAAGCGTTGCTTTCGCGTCGCGCGTATCCGTATTGGTCATGGACTGTACCACGATCGGCGCACCCCCGCCAATCGGCACATCCCGCACCATAATCTGTTTGGTTTGCTTCATGCTCATGAACCTCCCGCAACAATGCGCAAAATATCCTGTCCCGTCACATACACCATCAGCGCCAGCAGCAGCACCAGTCCCGCCGCATGGATATACCCTTCATACTTGGGCGGCACCGGCTTGCGGCGCACGGCCTCTATGATAAGGAACAGCAGCCGCCCGCCGTCCAGCGCAGGCAGCGGCAGCAGGTTCATCACACCCAGATTGATGGAAATAAACGCGACCAGCTGGAAGAATGAAATCATGCTGTATTTTGCCGTGTCCGCCATCACCTCAGCAACGCCGACCGGCCCGGACAGCTGGTCGACGCCGACCTGTCCGCTCACCAGCATGCCGAGACTCGCCCAAACCATGCGCGCATAGCTGACCGAGGTGCGCACCGCCATGCTCAAATGAAGGCCGATGCTGTCCGGCTGCTCGGCAAAGGTCAGACCAATCATCTTGCGTCCATCCCCGGCATCGATGGTTGCCTCCAATTTGACGGCAGGCAACGTGATTTTCTCTCCGTTTCGCCGCACGACAACCTCATAGGTCGTATCCTCGCCGCGTGCAAGTGCAACTTCAAAATCGCTGCGCAGCAGAATCCGATATCCGTCCACCTTGAGGATTTCATCTCCAGCCATCAGGCCGCCTTCTGCCGCGGCCGTGCTCGCCGGGTCGACCGACGCGAGCGTCGAGACGATATAGCCGCCGTCCAGTCCGTTGGGCCGCATGACCGCCAGCACAATCAGAAAACCGACAAGGAAATTCATCAGCGCGCCTGCGGCAACGATGAGCATGCGTCGGGGCAGGCTTGCCTTGCCGAATGCGTGCTCGTTCTCGCTTTCGCTGTCCTCCCCTTCCATCACGCACGCGCCGCCAAAGGGCAGCAGCTTCAAACAATACAACGTGCCGTGATACTGCTTTTTCAGCAGTGTCGGCCCCATACCGATCCAGAATTCATTGACCTGTACCCCGCCGCGCTTGGCTGTGATAAAATGTCCGAATTCATGCACAATAACCAGCATGCCAAACGCCAGAATCGCCAGTATGATTTGCAGCAAAATACTTCTCCTCCCACAGGACAGAATAAACCTGCTTTATGCTAAAACGCTCTCCCGTGCGGCACGGTCAGCCGCAAGCACATCTTCCAGCGTGATGCTGCTGCGATACGCAATCGCATCCAGCGCCCGTGCCACCCGCTCGGCAATCTCGGTAAAGCCGATGCGGCCTTCTAAAAACAGGCCGACCGCCGCTTCGTTTGCGCCGTTGAGCACCGCACCGCGGTCGCCCTTGCGCTCCGCCGCCTGTCGTGCAAGATTCAGTGCCGGAAACGCCTCATAATCAGGTGCATAGAAGGTCAGCTTCGCGGCCTCCGCCAGTGACAACCTTGGTACCTTGCAAGGCACCCGCGCAGGATAGGTCAGCGCATACTGAATCGGCAGACGCATGTCGGGCAAGCCGAGCTGCGCGATCATCGCGCCGTCGGCAAACTCTACCGCGGAATGAACGATACTTTCCCGATGAATGACAATTTCGATATCCTCAGGCGGCATGTCGTACAGCCACATGGCCTCAATAAATTCCAGCCCTTTGTTCATCATGGTCGCCGAGTCAATGGTGATTTTTGCGCCCATCGACCAATTCGGATGCGCAAGTGCCTGCTCACGCGTCACCGACCGCATTTCTGATGCGGTTTTCCCGAAAAACGGACCGCCCGACGCGGTCAGGATGATTTTTGCAAGCGGATTACTGTGTGCGGCCTGTGCGCACTGAAAAATTGCCGAATGTTCGGAATCGACCGGCAGAATTTTGACGCCCTTTTCCCGCGCCGCGCGCATAACCAGCTCACCCGCGCATACGAGTGTTTCCTTATTGGCCAGCGCAATATCCTTGCCCGCATCAATAGCGGCCAGCGTTGGCAGGAGTCCAACCATGCCGACCACCGCGGTCACGACGATGTCTGCGCCGCTCTCCGCCGCGCAAGCCGTCAGGCCCTCCATGCCGCTGAGCACGCGAATATCCGTGTCCGCGAGCTTGACCTTGAGGTCGCGCGCGGCTGGTTCATCAAACGCGCATACCATGTTCGGATGCAGCGCGCGCGCCTGCTCTTCGAGTAAGTCTATGCGCCTGTTTGTCGTCAATGCGACAACTTCAGCGTCAATCGAGGGCAAAATATCGACCGTTTGTGTGCCGATCGAACCCGTTGCGCCTAAAATCGCAATTTTTTTCATAAAACACACCCTTACCAGATGATTCGGAACAGGATTTCCGCAAACGGTGCGACAAACAATACGCTGTCAAACCGGTCGAGCACACCGCCATGCCCCGGGAAGATATGGCCGTAATCCTTGATGCCGGTCTGCCGCTTGATGACCGAAAAGGACAGGTCTCCTATTTCGCCCAGCATTGCGCCGACCGCGCCCAGCACGACCGCCGCCCACAGCGGCATCTTCAGACCAAGCGTCACATTCATCAGCAGTACGACAAGCAGCACCAGCACCGCGCCGCCAATCACGCCGCCTACCGCGCCTTCCACCGTTTTTTTGGGGCTGACCACCGGCGCGAGCTTATGCTTTCCGAAAAACATACCGGCGAACAGCGCACAGGTGTCCGCGCCCCATGCGGCGAGCAGCGGCAGCAGCACAATGAACTGTCCCGCTCGAAAGTCGGTCTGTCCAATCGGCATGAAGTCCATTTGATAGATGCGCAGCAGGCTGAGCATGAGATATGGCACAATGAGTGCGCCGAAGAAACCCCATGCGACTTGCGAAACGTTCATTCTATTATGAAATTTCAATTCGATTGCAAACGATCCAATCAGCAGCACGAAAATCAGGCCCTGCACCACATCCTGCAAGTCAAGCGGTAATATGTCAAAATGGCCGATTGCCAGCCCCAGCGCGACCAGCAGGCACAACAGCAGCTCCAGCCGGTTATGCACCAGCTTGGTCGGGCCGAGCACCTCGTACGTCGCTAATACGCACAGCGCTGCGACCGCAAGTTCCAACACGATCGACGGAAACACATACAGCGCAAGCAGCACCAACACAAAGCCGACCACACCGAACAACACTCTTGCTTTCATATCTTTACACCTCGCTCCGTCTGTTTATACGCCGCCGAATCGGCGATTGCGCTTGTTAAACACGTCAATCGCCGCATCCATATCAGCGGTCTTAAAATCCGGCCATAACACGTCAGTAAAATAATACTCGGCATAGGCCGACTGCCATAACAGAAAATTTGAGGTGCGAATCTCCCCGGACGGCCGGATAATCAGATCCGGATCAGGCATGTGTGCGGTATACAGATACGCACCGATCGTCTCCTCGGTGATATCCTCCGGCGCAAGCGCGCCGCTTTTCACCTGCTCCGCGATGGCCCGAACCGCGTTTTTGATTTCATCCCGTCCGCCATAGTTGATGCACAGGGAAGCCGTCGCCGCATCCGGCCCCAGCCGATCGGCAATCTCATCCACCTCGCGGATCTGCGCACGGATATCCTCAGGCAGCGGTGTCAAATCGCCCAGCACACGCACCGCGACCCCACGCTGAAACATGGTTTCCGCCGCTTCCTTCAGGTAGGTGCGAAACAGGTTCATCAGTGCGTTCACTTCCTCCTGCGGCCGTTTCCAGTTTTCGGTGGAAAACGCATACACTGTAAAATACTGTACCCCAATGTCCTTGCAGTAAGTCGCAATCGTGCGGAATGTTTCTGCACCGACTTTATGCCCTGCCTGCCGCGGCAGTCCGCGCTTTTTCGCCCAGCGGCCATTGCCGTCCATGATGACCGCGATATGCCGCGGCACGGGACGATTTTCCGGTACGGCTACTTTCTTTTTCCGTGTAAACAGACCCACAAATACTTCCCCCATGCAAAGGGGCGGCCATGCCGCCGCCCCCCAATGTTGTTTGCTTTTCTTTCAGAGCGATGCGCGGCGCGTCACACCTCTGCCAACTCCTTGGACTTCTTGGCAACCATGGCATCAACTTCCTTGACGTACTTATCCGTCAGCTTCTGCATCTTCTCTTCGCCCTCGTGCAGCTCGTCCTCGGTCATTTCGCTCTTCTTATGCGCCGCTTTGAACTTATCAATCGCGTCGCGTCGGATATTGCGCAGTGCAACCTTGGATTCCTCGCCCGTCTTGGAAACGCCCTTAATCAGCTCTTTACGGCGCTCCTCCGTCAGCGGCGGGAAGTTCAAACGAATCTGCTTGCCGTCATTCTGCGGATTGATGCCCAGATCGGATACCTGAATCGCCTTTTCGATTACCTTGAGAATCGATCCGTCCCACGGCTGGATCGCAAGCGAACGGGGGTCGGGCGAAGAAATCGCAGCCACCTGATTGAGCGGCGTCGGCGCGCCGTAATACTCGACCGTAATCTTATCGAGTACCGCCGGATTTGCGCGGCCTGCGCGGATAGCCGCCAACTCCTTGGCGAGTACGTCGATCGTTTTTTTCATTTTTTCCTCATAAGCATTGAGCTGAGCCTTCATGATTTGTCCTCCTCTACAATCGTGCCGATTTTTTCGCCGTTGACTGCACGATAAATATTTTCCGGATCGGAAAGTGCAAATACCAAAATCGGAATGTGGTTATCCATGGAAAGCGAGGTCGCGGTCGTATCCATTACACCGAGGCCCTGATTGAGCACGTCCATATATGTCAGGCGGTCATACTTCTTCGCATCAGGATTTTTCGCCGGATCGGAATCATATACGCCGTCGACGTTTTTGGCCAGCAAAATGACTTCCGCGCCGATTTCGGCCGCACGCAGCACCGCCGCGGTATCGGTTGAGAAGAAGGGGTTGCCCGTACCGCAGCCGAAGATGACCACGCGCCCCTTTTCCAGATGGCGCGTCGCGCGCTGCCGAATATACGGCTCTGCGATGCGGTTCATCTCAATTGCGGTCTGCACACGTACCGGCACGCCGCGCTGCTCAAGCGCATCAGCCAGCGCCAGCGCATTGATGGTCGTCGCCAGCATGCCCATGTGATCGGCGCGCGTACGCTCCATCTTACCGCCGCCGTCCTTGACGCCGCGCCAGAAATTACCGCCACCGACTACAATACCGATCTCGCAGCCCTCTTCGTTGCATTTTTTTATCACATCACATACCGGGCCAATCACATCGAAATTCAGGCCGAAATGCTTGTCCCCGGCCAGTGCTTCACCGCTGATTTTTATGAGAACGCGTTTATATCTCTGTGTTTCCATGCTCCACACTCCTTGCTTCATTTTCCCGTTTTCTATTCTACCCTATAAACGCCTTTTTTGCAAAGGGTTTCGCTATGGATTTTACAATTTATGCACAACTGCACCACACATCGTATAAGTCCGCACACTTACTCTGCCCATATCCCCTCCAATGTAAAAAAATCCCGCTCCAAACAGAGCAGGATTTTTGTGTTTATGTATGCTTTTACTTCTTAAGAACGACTTCGCCGCCCATATCCCACATATCGTCATTGAACCAGTCAGTCGGGCAAATGCCCAGCTTCACTTTGCTCAGATCTAACATGTGTTATTTACTTCATTTTCATCCATTATACCGCATGCGCCGTTACTATCCTTGTAGTACTCAACTATTGCCTAAAAACAAACGCATTTTGGGGGTGAATTCACAGCTCTGATGTGCGCGAGTACACAACACCCTGTTTTCTCACCGTTCCGCCTGTCAAATACGCGCCACACCCGAGTCGCGCGCCGCCTGCGCAACCGCGTCCGCAACCGCACGGATGACCTTTTCGTCAAATGCCATCGGCATGATATATTCCGCAGTCAACTCCTCATCCGATACGCAGCGGGCAATCGCTTTGGCCGCGGCGAGCTTCATTTCCTCATTGATGTCGCTGGCGCGCACATCCAGCGCACCGCGGAAGATACCCGGGAACGCCAGCACATTGTTAATCTGGTTGGGATAATCCGACCGACCGGTGCCAACGACCGCTGCGCCGCCCTTTTTGGCATCCTCCGGCCAGATTTCCGGCACGGGATTGGCCATGGCAAACACCATCGGATTTGCCGCCATGGTGGCAACCATTTCGCTGGTCAGCACCTGCGGCGCCGACATACCGAAGAATACATCCGCACCCTTGATGGCATCCGCCAGCGTGCCGGTCATATGGCTGCGGTTGGTGACCTTCGCCATCTCAGCCTGCGCGGGATTGAGCCTCTCATCTCCCTCACAGACGATACCAAACCGCTCGACCATGGTCACGTCTTGAATACCGAGGAACATCAGGAATTTGGTCACGGCAATCGCAGCCGCGCCGCAACCGTTGACCACCATCTTGATATCCTCCACCTTGCGACCGGTCAGACGGCAGGCGTTGATAAGCGCCGCACCGCAGCAGACCGCCGTGCCGTGCTGGTCGTCGTGGAACACCGGAATATCACATACCTCCTTGAGCTTGCGCTCAATCTCAAAGCAGCGCGGCGCGGCGATGTCCTCCAGATTGATGCCACCGAACGAGCCGGAGATCAGCTCAATCGTGCGCACGATCTCATCCACGTCCTTGCTCTTGACACAAAGCGGGAACGCATCCACATCCGCAAAGGCCTTGAACAGCGCGCACTTACCCTCCATAACCGGCATACCAGCCTCCGGACCGATGTCGCCAAGGCCCAGCACTGCCGTGCCGTCCGTGATAACGGCAACCAGATTGTGCCGCCGGGTATAGGTGTAGCTTAAGGACGGATCGTCCTTAATTTTCAGGCACGGCTCGGCCACTCCCGGCGTATAAGCAATCGAAAGATCTTCTTTGCTGTTGACCTCGCAGCGTGCAACAACCTCAATCTTACCGCCCCACTGCTCATGCGCCTTAAGCGCGCGCTCTTTCAGATCCATGTTATTTCCTCCATCAGCTTCGTGTATAAATTTTCTTGAATATCAGTTTACCGCAAAATAACCCTTCTGCATAGAGGCAGAATGGCCAAACCCGCAAGTCAGAAAAAGCGCGCTGCATCAGCAGCGCGCCTGAGCTTTGTTTGGGATTACTTGCGGGAAATTGCCTTCTTGGCAGCCTCAACGATATGCGCTGCGGTCAGGCCGTATTCCTCACGCAGGAAGCTCTCCGCGCCAACCTGTCCGAAGCGATCCTCAACGCCGACCATCTCCATCGGAACCGGGCAGTTCTGGATGACAACATTGGCAATCGCAGAGCCAAGGCCGCACGTAACCTGATGGTTCTCAGCGGTTACAATTGCGCCGCACTCCTTGGCGGAGTCGATGATAAGCTGCTCATCGAGCGGCTTCCATGTGAACATGTCGATTACCTTTGCAGAGATGCCCTCAGCGGCCAGCTCCTCCTGTGCCTTGAGCGCCTCATCCACCATGATGCCGGAAGCAATGATGGCAACATCCTTGCCCTCCTTCAGCGTAACGCCCTTACCGATTTCAAAATCCGAGCCGTCTTCGTAAATGGTGATAAAGGCCTTGCGAACCATACGCATATAAGAGAACTTGCCGGAAGCGGCCAGCTTTTTGGTCAGGCAGTTGGTCTGCGCGTAGTCAGCTAGCTCGATGACAACCGCGTCCGGGATGGACAGGTACAGTGCACAGTCTTCAAACGGCATATGGGTGCCGCCGTTATACGCCGCACACACGCCGGGGTCGGAACCGACGATATGGACCGGGAGCTTAGCATAAGCCGCGCTCATGAAGGCCTGATCAAACACACGACGGGAAGCAAAGCAGCCGAAAGAGTGCACAAATACGGTCTTGCCTGTCGCGCACAGACCGGCGGAAACACCTACTGCGTTGGCTTCCGCAATACCTGCGTTAATAGTGCGCTCCGGATAAGCCTTAGCCAGCTTGCCGGTGTTGATGCAGTTCTCAAGATCGCAGTCAACATGTATCACCGACGGGTCTTTTTCCATCATCTCGAGCATCGCGTTAATATAAGCGTCGCGGTTTGCACGAGAATCCTTTTCGTGTTTGCCAATCAAAGTAAAGCTCATATTCGTACCCTCCCTTACTGTGCCTTGATCTCGGCGAGCTGCTTCTCAGCATAAGCAATGGCTTCATCCCACTGCTCCTTGGACGGCTGAGAAGAATGCGCGCCCGTACCGTCGGCAAAGGTCGCGCCCTTGCCCTTGACCGTATGGAGCACAATGCAGGTCGGAACGCCCTTGGTCGCGTAAGCGGTCTGGATCGCGTCGTAAATCTGCTCGACATCGTTGCCGTCTTCACACTCGACTACGTTCCAGCCGAACGCTGCAAACTTGGTGCCGATGCCCTTGGCATGCTTCATGACTTTTTCGCACGCACCGTCGAGCTGATACTTGTTATCATCGACGAAGCAAACCAGATTGTCCAACTGGTAATGTACGGCGAACTGAGCGCCTTCCCAAATCTGGCCCTCATCCGCTTCGCCGTCGCCAACGAAAACAAATACGTGGTTATCGCGGCCGTCGATCTTGTTGCCAAGCGCCGCGCCAGTGGCGGTGGACATGCCCTGGCCGAGCGAACCGGTGGTCAGGTCAACGCCAGGGGTCTTGGTGCGGTCGGTATGCGACGGGAAGTTGGTATGCGGCTGGTTCAGCGTGTAGGCATCCTCTATCGGATAGAAGCCCTTCAGTCCAAGAGTAGCGTACATCGCCGGGCCAGCATGACCCTTGGACAGCACGCACCAGTCGCGATCCTCCCAACGGGGGTTCTTCGGATCAATCTTCATAACGTCACCATACAGAACGGCCAGCGCGTCAATGATGGACATTGAACCGCCCACATGGCCAAAGCCGAGAGAGCCGATGGTTTTCAGGGTTTCCAGACGGATTTCCTGCGCAAATACGCGAAGCTCCTGCATCTTTTCTGCTTTCTGCATTGCATACACCTGCCTAATTCAAAATATTTTCTCTCCACGGAACAGTTTCCGGCAACAGCGGCGGCTGACCGCTGTACAATGATTACAGTGTATCACCAAGCTACCCAAATTTCAACCAGAATTCACACATTTGTTCACAAAAATTCCATCCCTTGTTTTGTACTTTTCGGTATATTTTATAAAAATACTGTCATTTCTTACAACCTATTTGTTATATATTGGTTGTATTTCTGTATTTTCTTGAGTATTCATCTCGGAATTATCGCTGCACCCCTGATTTCCCCAGCCTATCCGCCCACTTAATAGATATGACCAAAAAACAACCATCTTATTTCCACCAAGAAATATTTATAATTTAAATTTTTCTTTTAAATGCGAAAAATATTTATGCGTTCACGCACACGCATACAATAATTTATAATATAAAATACGTTTCCCCATTTCCGTCATTTTTTTAACAGTAGACAATTTATTCATTTTTTGATAAACTATAAAAAATTATTCTGGTTAATTTCCGGGTAAGAATGGGGAAAAGGAAGATGAAAGTCAGCCGTCTCAATTCGATTGAACAATATGTTATTTCACGCGAAACCGTCAGCATTGATGAACTATGTGAGGTTTTCGGTGTTTCCAAGAACACCATCCGCCGCGATTTAAATGAGCTTGAGGCGCGCGGGCATATTACCAAGGTATACGGCGGCGTTACTGCCACTGTTCCCTCCGGTGCCGTGCCGACGCCCATTCGTTCCGGACTCAATCCGATTGACAAATCTCTCATCGGCCGATTGGCCGCTGAGGAGGTCGCCGACGGCGACACCATTTTTATCGACTCCGGCACGACGACATTGTGTCTGCTGCGTTTCCTTGTTGCCAAAAAGCGCATCACCATCATCACCCATTCGCTCGGTGCGCTCAGCGAGGCATCTAAATACGATAATCTGAACCTTATTTCGCTTGGCGGCATCTATAGCCCGACAACCGACTCGTTCGTCGGCCTGTCCACGATTGAATCGCTCAGCGCCATGCGTATCAACAAAGCCTTCATGGGCGCAACCGGTGTATCCCTGACTGCCGGCATGACCAATACGACCTTCCTCGAGGCGGAGATTAAGCGCGCGGTTGTTCATCGCGCGGACATGATTTACGGTATGGTCGACTCCTCCAAAATCGGCAAGGAGGCCATTGTCACCTTCTGCCATCTCAAGGATTTGACCGCCTTTATCACCGACCGTGAACCGCCGAAGGAATATGTCGACCTGTGTCGGCGGGAAAACGTCAAACTTCGGTTTGAATGACCACAGCGGTACTGCTTTCTCATCACAACATAATCAACGGGCGGCTTCGGATATCATCCGAAGCCGCCCGTTTTCATTTACCGATATTACACCAAACCGCTTTGGGTGATTTTTAGATAAAGCACCGTATACTGTACAAAACCGCTTAACAAAATAGCCGAAATTATCGAATCCGGCATGAAAACCGACCTCCATTACCGGAAGATCGCTTTTGCGCAGCAGACGCGCCGCTTGCTCGATACGCAGAGAATTGATATGCTGCGCGAACGTTCGTCCGAAATTCTCCCGGAAAAGCTGCTGAAATACTAAGGCGACAAGCCAAAACGCGCCGCCACTGCAGTCAGCGAAAACGACTCTGTAAAATGCTCGCCCAGATATCCTACCATTTCCTTGAGCTGCCGCGCGTTATACTGCGCTCCCGGCCGCGCTCGTCTGACGGTAAGCAATCCTGCCTGCCGCACACCGCCTGCAAGCTGTGCCAAACTACGGCGCTCGGTGCCATCAACCACCTGATTGACGACGACGCTATTGTTTGTGCGGCTGCTGGCTCCCTGCTGGGCGACATGCAGGGTTTGCGGCGCGTCCCCAAGATCAACACCTGTCATGTGGAGTATGACTACTCCTGCATGGGTTACGAAATCACCTCTGCACTGGGCGCAAAGCTCGCTTGCTCGGACAAGGAAGTCTGCACGATGTGCGGCGACAGTTCGTTCGACATGCTGCACTCCGAGCTGATTGCCTCGGTCGAGATCGGCAAGAAGATTAACGTCATGCTGTTTGACAATGCTTCCTTTGTCTGCATCAATAGCCCCGAAGTTGGTCAGAGCAACGCCTCCATCTGCACCGAGAAGAACATGCTGGAAGAAGGCGTAACCAACGGCATCCGCAAGGGCAAGGTCAGCCAGATTGACAATGCGGCGATCGGTGCAGCATATGGCTGCAAGACCTACGCCGTCAAGACCATGGATGAGCTGAAAGCCACCATTGAATACGCTAAGAAGCAGGCCGTTTCCACTGTGATTGAGATGAAAGTTCTGCCTAAGACGATGTCTGTCGGTTATGAGAATTGGTGGCGCGTCGGCGTAGCAGAAGTTTCCACCAAGCCGGAAGTGCAGGCTGCGCATAAGGCAATCCAAGAGTCCTGTACAACGCTCTTCACTATTGTTCTGTCTCTTACTCTCAAAAAAGAGTGCCTTCAAGGAATTTGAACCGAACCGGTAAAACGGATAATAGACAAGGCGCCCCCTAATGTAGGAAAATAAAAGTACTACATGAGGGGGTGTGAGCAAAAGACAAGGGGTAGACATAAAAAAGCTGGAACCGTAGATTATTCTGTTGCGAGAAGAAGGAAAAACTCGGCGGCAGATTACAGATCTGCCGGGAATGGAAAAGAGGCATATCAAAACCGGGGCAATCGATATGGTCGGGAACAGGCACGACTCAATGCGGCGATGCCGCTAAAACATCCAGAGGAATCAAAAAAGGGGCCGTGGGAAGTGAAAAAGGCTACCAATATGAAATCGAACGACTGAAAATGAAGAACAAGTTATTGCGGAATTTTCTGCTACAAAACCGGAGTGGGGGGGGGGGGGGGGGGGGGGGGGGGGGGGGGGGGGGGGGGGGGGGGGGGGGGGGGGGGGGGGGGGGGGGGGGGGGGGGGGGGGGGGGGGGGGGGGGGGGGGGGGGGGGG